>NZ_JALKIK010000018.1:0-96865 GCF_023050955.1 Anaerobiospirillum sp. NML120511 | reverse complement strand
CTGACGCCGCTGGCTGTGTGCCATTACAGCTGTTGCTTCGTTGAGGCTGATGCCGCTGCTTGCATGCGGGGCCGCTGTCGCTCCGTTGGGGCTGACGCCGCTGGCTGTGTGCCATTACAGCTGTTGCTTCGTTGAGGCTGATGCCGCTGCTTGCATGCGGGGCCGCTGTCGCTCCGTTGGGGCTGACGCCGCTGGCTGTGTGCCATTACAGCTGTTGCCCTGTTGACTGGTCATGCAATACACAGCATAATGTTGAACGTACCCAAAATATCAAAATTCGTTTTGCCCTGTTTTCACTCAAAGACGGTGCGATATCGGATGTACCTGAGATCCGGTTTTAACAACTGGATCTGGTTTTACGAGCTGTAATAACTCTTTGCGCTATTTCATGAGGGGACCCTGCGTTGCAGGCTTTCCGGCCACATATACATATATGAGCCCTGTGCGCATCGAATCTGCTTTTAAAGTACTGACTTTTGCTTTATAAAGCTTTTGGATCCATATAAGTAAATGATGTCAGTAATGAGCATTACACCATGCCCAATCAGGGGATGGCTATGCATGAGCCTGATCTCAGATCTCAAGTCTGATCTCAGAGCTGCAAATAAGCAGATATTTGAGCATGTCCTTACCCGGGGATGGTAAGTCTTTACTTACTGTTATGGCATGCATTCATTATTCACAGGCACATGGTAAGGCTTATCTGTCTTACTGTTGAGTATCTCTTCACAGGATACTTTTGTGCCTGCCTGCAGCTACGTTACAGGGGGATAATGATATCCTCCACCTGCCCAGGTCTTAAGACCAGGCAGCAGGGCCTGCGCGGTTGCCCAACCGTGCCGGTCGGACGGAAAGCAATGATAAATGCTCTTGACGTATCGATAATACGTATCCGTCCGGGTCAGTTAAGGCTTGTCCATGATCTGCACACTCTTTTCAGAATGTTCAGATCTCTATGCTGTTTCATTTTGCAGCATGTATTTTCTCAGCGACAGAAGTGCTGCAATGATATGCCTTATCACGCAAGGCCAAGGTATGTCATTCCACACTGTCCAGAGCCAGGCAGGTTCAACACAGAGAGTCCTGCCAGCTCCAGCAGGCCTTAACTGTCACGGTCAGCTGATACTCTGCTGTTTACAGTAATGGCAGAACAGTCCCGGAACATTATTTTATTATCCGGCCTCAACTTCGAGGCCAGCTGCAGTACCTGCCTGTCAGGACCACTGCAACATGTGCCGTCCTGATTGATTTCAGGACGGCTTTTTGCCTTTATCCCTTCAATTCTTTATCAGCAAGTGGGCAAGATATGAGCTCACTGCCCGCCCTCCCACAGCTGACTGCATTCTGTATTTGCCCGCACCCGACATCTGAATGCATCTTCACCTGACCTTATCTATGTCAACGACACACCGTCATCTCTCGTACTGCCAGCTGCCGCTCCATCTACAGCATCGGCATTGGCATTGGCATCGGCATTGGCATCGGCAACAGTACTTGTGCATTCTTATGCATATCCGTAAGCCTGGGCAGCATTACAGGCATGCGCCCGCTTTTTCAGGTTGAAGCTCTCCCTGCAGTCATTAACTGCGTGTGATGGTACTGGACCGTAATGCATGTCTGCATAGCTGACTTTTGTTAAGTGCTTCAGGGACAAATGATATGCTTTCTAAAGCTGTAAATAGTGAATAAATGGATACAGGCAGCTGGCAGCAGCTGCTCTTTGAGCTGCCTGCCACGCAACCCATTATGATGAAGACGGCTTGAGCATTTGCAGTCTTATGGCGGACATGATGTTGCCGCAGATGCTGACAGAGCCAGGCCAGGATCCTGGACAGTAAGGGATTGGACTGGACTGGACTGGATTGTATTGGCTGGTGGTTATGAGGCAGAAAAGATGATGTGAGTTTAGATGCGAGAGGATGAGGCTGGCAGAGTCTGTATGAGCGCGGACAGCTGCCGGGCAGGGAGCGGGGCTAATATTGACGTTCAGGGCGAAAAAAAAAGGCCTCCGGCACTTGCCGGAGGCCTTCTTTATTATGCAGGTCCTGAATCGATCTCAGGCTGCCTTGTGGGCTGAGCCCCGGCTCCCGGGGCACTGGTGAGCCAGTGCGCCGGGAGCCGGGGCGCCTTATCAGGCGGTGAAGAGCGGAATCAGACCGTAGATGAAAATAGTAATGATGATTACCGGAATGATATAGCGCACGTAGTGGAACCAGGCATTGTAGAGCACGCCCTTGAGCTCATGCTGATTGGTAAGCTCGTTGATGGAGTGCTCCTTTAACTGCCAGCCCACGAAAACAGTGGCACCCAGAGCGGTGATAACAAAGCAGATATTGCCTGAGAAGAAGTCATAAGCGTCGAATATGGACTTGTTTAAAATGGTGATATCAGACAGCGGTCCATTGGACAGGATGCAAGGAATGTTGCCCAGAACAAAAATGCTCAGCAGAGTAATGTTAATGGCACCCTTATAACGGATATGGAACTTCTCGTAGAGGACGGAAATGATTACCTGATAGATAGTCAGTGAGGTGGTCAGTGCAGCAATTACCAGCAGCATGAAGAATACAATGGCAAAGAAATTACCAAAGGCCATATTAGAGAAGGCAATAGGCAGGGTCTTGAACACCAGGGAAGGTCCGGCATCAGGGCTCAGACCGGCACTGAACAGTGAAGGGAAAATCATAAAGCCGGCCAGCACAGCAATGGCGGTATTGATAAGACCGGTAATCACAGCGGTACGGGCCATATTCTCGTGACGGTTCAGGTGTGAAGACAGGGTAATCATGACACCAAAACCAAGAGAAAGAGCAAAGAATACCTGACCTAAAACATCAAGGAGCAGCTTGCCACTGAGCTTGGAGAAATCAGGGGTAAGATAGAATTTTACGCCCTCAAGTGCGCCATCAAGGGTAAGATTACGGCCCACCATGATAATCAGGCAGATAAAGAGCATAGGCATGAGGAACTTAACGGAGCGCTCAATGCCGGCAATAATGCCTTTGCCCAGGATAAACCAGTTGGCCACCACAAAAAGACCGGTACAGACAGTGATGGTCAGAGGGGAGTTTTCAATCTGTTCGGTATAGAAAGCACTGGTCAGCTCTTTGGATACAGGGGCTGACAGATCAAGGCCGCCTGCTACACCCATCATGCCAAGGAAGACATGGTAAATATAGGAAATTACCCAGCCGCCAATAGGCATGTAATAGGACAGAATACCAAAGGATCCCAGCAGACCCATATAGCCAAAGAATTTCCAGGCAGGATTGTGAGTGGCGCCGGCCGGGAAGAAAGCGTCAACACTGTTAGTCTGGGCACGACGGCCAATGACATTCTCTACCAGAATGATAGGAATGCCCACCAGGAGCATAACCAGAATAAACATCAAAACATAAGCGCCGCCGCCATTCTCGCCTACCAGGTAGGGAAAGCGCCAGGTGGCACCAAATCCGATTGTAGCGCCGGCTACTGTCAGAATGTAGGTAAGTCGGCTGCTCCAGGTCTGTCTGGACATTGTAATTCCTCAAAAATTAAAACCGCATTGCTCTCAATGGCTACCAGATCCTGATCTGCATGACCTTGCCTCTGGGGCCTGCAGTGCATGCACACTGCACCTGTGTCCTGCCTGTGGCTGACTGGCTCAGGCAGCTGCATCATGATGCCAGCCTCAGGCGCCAGCCTGATGATCACTGCCTCAGGCAGCCTCAGGCAGCCTCAGGCAGTGCGTGGCCCGGCAATTGAGCTCAGAGTGCAGGGCTGAGCCTGACAGGCATGACTGCATCTGCCGTAACCTGTTGCCAGGCCGGCTCACTGACAGACAGAGCAAAGCCCTGTAAAGGTCTTCCTGTCTGACTCTCATGCACCATTGACATCATGATGTCAGCTGGAGCCGGCATCACCGGCCTTACGTACTGTGTCAGCCTGGCGCCGCTGCCCGGAGATCAAAGTCCTCAGGGAGCTGCACTGTCGGAGCTTATCTGAACGCTCAGCAGAACTGCTGTTGCGCTGGCCACTGGTAATAGCGGACTGGTAATAACGGTGCATGGGCCCCTGGGAAGAGAGCCTTGCGCACTGGGAGCACTGTGCAGCCTTAAGGCATAAAGCAGCGCTTCCAAAAGGCAATGCGTACTGTCTGCACGTCCGAAAAGGGAGCGGGCAAGTAAACTACCAGCCCTGCTGTCCGGACATATGCTGACAGCAATTAACTGTCCTGAACTTCTGAGGAAAAATAGCGCTAACGCTCAGCCCACCATGTGCGGGGCGCTTGCGCTATGTTTCAGCGCAGATCACCCGGGAGACTGTAACTGCAGTGCAGTTTCAGCCCCTGACAATGATCTCAGCAAGTCAGGCAGCATCATAATAAAAACCTGCCCTTACCATGTCCCTGGATCCAGACCACGTCCATCACCAGACCTGATAAACAGGCACGCCGTGCGCCATTGTAAACGATATAACCACTCATTACAAAATTCCCGGAGCACACACCCGCCCCATGCTCCGCTCTGACGCATGGGCATGCATAACAATGCGTTTTTTCAACAGCAACGCTTAACTTCCATGCCCCTGCCACACCTCCATCCACATCACATACCCCTCCCCCAACGGCTGCGCCCCTGCCTTGCTGCAGCTGAGCTGTGATGAACTGCAAATTACCCGGCCAGCCAGCCCCGGCATCATGAGCAGCTCAGCCCTGCAGACAGGGCAATTAAACTGTACTCCGCCATGCCGCAATCACCGCATGCTGCCCCACAGTGGTCACACCTCCGGGAACAGGGGCAGGCTTGAGCTGGTGCCTTGCAGTTTGCAGCTGGTGCGTCACCTGCGCCATACCGGCTTTTTGCTGCCATGCGCGGACCACCGCGTGCAGCCAGCCGTGCGCGGGCTGGCTGGGGGATGCCGCGCTCGGGCAGGCTGGGGGATGCCGCGCCGGTGTCACACATCAAAATACTAACCATGACCAGGCCCACGTACCGGACAGTTGCGTCATACTTGCGATACAGTCAGGACAGACATTCCAGACAGAAAGTACCGACGCGCCCGACAGTAGCGACAGCAGTGCCCAGGCGCCAGGTATGGCCAGGAATATCTGCCATGGCAGGCGGTGCTGGTAAGGCGGCGCCGTTTGCCGGGCTGAATTGTACGTCCTGGCTGCTGCCGGGACTAATTTGGTGATGGTGCTGTACCGTGTTGTGGTGTACTGTGCTGAATTTTGCACAGGCGGGCGTGATTTTTGCCTGTATCCTGTATACTGCCAGGCCCTGCCAGGTTCTTCCATGAGAGCACAGCCACAGCACAAAGCGCTGTGCTTTGGGGCCGGGGCGGCATTTCAGCTATAATGAAAAAGTTATTGTGTATAGGCAAAAGCCCGTTTGGCCGGGAGGGGGACTGTTTCCTCTCTGTTTTTTACGTCCGGGGCGATACATTTGAGATTGAGCAATGTCAAAGCAAATCAAAATAAACCTTGATGATAAAGTCTTTGAAGCGCTGGCTGCCCTGTCGTCACAACAGGGACAGAGCCTGCAGGAACGCCTGAGCAGTGCCTTAAACAGCCTGCTTGATCCGGCAGCACCTGCTCCAGCAGCTGACAGCTCCTCTCAAAATACACCTGGCAACTCCCGCCGCAGCCCGGATAAGGCAGCCGGTCAGGCAGGCGCAGCTCAAAATGCAGCTCGCCCTGCCCCCGGCGCAGCTGATGACGATGCCGCTGCAGCCCCGCCCCCAAGACGCAGAGGACGGCCACCCAAGGCCGCTACTCTGGCCGCACGTGCCGCTGCAGCCATGAATACTGCAGCATCAGCTCACAGTCCAGCCCCAGCCACCCGCGCAGCAGCTCCAGCAGCTGCACCTGCCGCCGCCGCCAGGGCTGCACTGGCTGGTGCTCCTTCAGCGGCCGCCTCAGCAAACGGCGCGCCGGTCAAGCGTGGTCGTGGACGTCCACGCAAGTATCCTCTGCCTGAATCTGCAGATCAGAGAGCATCCGGCGCCCGCGCAGCTCAGAGTGCGGCAGCTGCCGCAAAGGCTGCACGCCCGGCTGCTCCATCAGCTGCCCCGGCAGCGGCTGCAGGTGCTGCGGCTGCAGGTTCTGCTCCTGCTGCTCAGGCCGGCGCAGCGGCACCTGTGCGCAAGTCACGCGCTCCAAGAAATCGCTCTACTCCGGGTTACCGCCGTGGCCCTGAGAGTATTGCTCTTGCCATTGCCAATGGTCACCCTCACCCTTACTGGCGTGAAGGTGCCCAGCCAGGCCAGTACCGTTTTATCGATCTCTTTGCCGGTATTGGCGGTATGCACCTGGCCTTTGAAACTGCCGGTGCCTTCTGCGCCTATGCCAATGAGTGGAACAAGTACAGCCGTACTACCTACTTTGCCAACTTTGGCATGGAACCCCAGGACGATATCACCATGGTCCCGGTAAGCGATATTCCTCAGCATGACATTCTGGTAGCAGGTTTTCCCTGCCAGCCATTTTCCATTGCCGGTGTCTCCAAGAAAAACAGCATGGGCCGCGCAACCGGCTTTGCTGACAAGACCCAGGGCACGCTCTTTTTCGATGTCTGCCGCATCATAGCCGGACACCGTCCCCGTGCTTTTATGCTGGAGAATGTCAAAAATCTCTGCTCCCACGACCGTGGACGCACTTTCAGTATCATTAAGGAAGCCCTGCATGATCTCAATTATGAGGTCTTCTATGCCGTGCTCGATGGCCGCTTTTATGTCCCTCAGCACCGTGAGCGTATTGTTATCGTGGGCTTTGACCGCAAGCGCTATGGTCAGGGAATTGATTTTGCCTTCAACCTGCGTCCAAGCGAGCGCACCCTGGTGGTACGTGACATTCTGGAAAAGCAGGTAGCTGACAAGTACACCCTGTCTGACCGTCTGTGGAGCTTCTTACAGCGCTATGCCGCCAAGCACCGCGCCGCCGGTAACGGCTTTGGCTACGGCCTTGCTCCGCTCGATGGCATTACCCGTACTATCAGCGCCCGCTATTACAAGGACGGCTCGGAAATTCTCATTGCTCAGCCAGGCCGCAATCCACGCCGCCTGACTCCACGCGAGTGCGCCCGTCTGCAGGGCTTCCCTGACAGCTTTACCATCCCGGTATCCGATACCCAGGCCTACCGTCAGTTTGGCAACTCAGTAGTAGTGCCTCTGATGGCAGATGTGGCCCGTCTGGTCATCGAAAAGCTTACCGAGCTCGATGCCATTCCGGCCGCTCAAATTGTACCTGCCATTGATCCGTCTCAGATCAGTGCCGCCTTTACCAGCCACTCCTGTCCGGGCAATGTCTTTGTTTCAGGCGAGGGCAACACCCTTTCAGGCTTTGATGACTTTGACAGCGCAAGCCAGGACATTGAGGACTACGATGCCTCCAGCTACCAGGATTCTGATGAATCATCAGCTGACATGGCATCTGTCGAAACCTCAGAGAACTTCGCTGAGGGTGACGAAAGCAGCTACGACTATGCCGACTATGATGAGTCCGATGCTGACTATGCTGATGCCGATGCCGTCGATGCCAGTGCTGATGTCGACTATGCTGAGGCCGATGCCGTCGATGCCAGTTCTGATGTCGACTATGCTGATGCCGAAGCTGACTATGCTGAGGCTGACGACCAGCAGTGGGAGAGTGATCCTGATTACCAGGAGCAGGTCGACTATGATTATGAAGCTGACTACGACGAAGAGTATGCAGCTCATCAGTCTGACTGCGCAGCTGATGGCGTTGCTGCTGATGAAGCAGAGTCCCAGGAGTACTATGCTGCCGATGATGATGGCTATGCAGTGGCTGATGCAGAGGCTGATGCCTGTGCAGATGATGATGGCTATGCCCAGTCAGATGACGGCTACGATGAGCAGGAAGATTACGACTCTGAGTATGAGGATTATGACTACGCTGATTCAGAGTCTGACAGCCAGGCAGATGACCAGTATGAAGAGGACGCTGACTATGTTGCCTCAGCTGACAACTACAGCCTGCCTGAAGCCCAGCCTGCTGCAAATGCCAGTCTGCCTGCAGTTGCAGTAACCGATGCTCAGGCCGCCGCCAGTGCCGCACTGAGCGACATTGAGGCTCTGAAAAACATGGGAGCCAGTCAGGAGCTTAATGCTGCTCTCAAGAACACTGCAGATGAGCTCAATGCCGCTCTGGCCCGTGCCCGTGAGGCTATTTCCGCCCTTAACAGCGAGACTCAGGCCCTGAGCAAATTTGGCAATACCGTATCTGCTGTTGTGCCAGTCTTTACCGACATGGCTCAGCTCATGCTCACCAGCATTAATGCCATGGAGGGCAAGTCAGCTGCCCAGCCATTAGATGTAACTGCCCAGGAGATCAGGACCGCTCAGGACGACACCCAGGCCCACAGCTCACCTGCCGCCCCGGCTGAAAAGCAGGTCAGAAACGCTGCCCGACCTGCACGCGCCCGAGCTGCTCTCAGCACTGCACCGGGCAAAACCGCAGCTGCCCCGTCAGCCCAGAGCCGATCTGACTCTGTAAGATTCGCCCCGGCAACACACAAGGACAATCAGCAGGCCAGGTCCCCGGCCCCTGCTCAGCCGCATGCTCCGACTAAAGCCCCGGCCCAGGCTAAGTCACAGGCCCCGGCTCAGCCGCATGCTCCGGCTAAAGCCCCGGCTCAGCCACAGGTCAGAGCTCAGAGCAGATCCCCAGCGGCTGCAGCGACTACAGCCAGAGCTAATGCCAAAGCTCCAGCCAGGTCTCAGGCAGCTGCAGAAGCTTCTGCCCAGGCCTCACAGCAGGTCCCGTCCCGCGCCCCATCAGCAGGCAATGCTGCCTCCAGGCCAGCTGCCAGAACTCCAGCACGTGCGGCAGCCCCTGCGCCATCCGCCCCAAAGACCAGAGCAGCCCAGCCTCAGGTTCAGGCAAAGGCTAAGTCTCAGTCCCCTGCAGCTGCGCAGGGCGCTGCAGCCAGACCGGCTGCAAAAGCCTCTGCCAGCACCCGCTCCGAAGCCCGCAGTGGATCCGCAGCCAGTCGTGCAGGCAAAACACAGGCCCAGCCAAAGGCCCGCGCCCGAGGTGAAGATCAGGCCGCCGCCGCCAGCCGCGCAGCTTCAGCCGCTCCGGCAAAGAAACCGGCAGCTGCGGGCACTGCCAAAGCAGCCGCCGCCAAAGCTGTGCCTCAGAGTGCTGCTGCAGGCGCCGCTCCTGCAGTCAGGAGCACCAGGGCACGCCCTGCTGTTAAAGGAAAGGTCAAAAACATTCCGGCTGCAGATACTGTAGACACTGATCCAATGGCAGATATCTTTGAGGAAGATGAAATCTTCAGTCTCGTTCCTCAGGGCATGGACTTTGACGATCAGTAAGCACAGCCGTACTGTCAGTACTTGCCGCCCAGTCTGACTGCAGATACGCTCAAAGCTGTACCTGCAAAGCAGTGAGCAAGGCCATACGACCGGCACAGAGCCCCGCACCTGAGGTAGCGGGGCTCTGCTTTTCTGGCCACTGAAAGTCAGGCGCTTTACAATCAGCCACCATGGGCATACCTTCACCTTCGGCCGCCAGGCGCACACATTCAGCCACCTGGCTGCAACTGCAGCAGCTGTTGCAGACCAAAGGCCATACAGCTCCCAAACCGGCGCCTGCACCGGCTCATATCCAGGCATTAAAACTACACTGTTTTTCTGTCACCTGTACTGCATAAAAAGCCCGCCCGTGCGGGCTTTGCCGCCTTATTGACATATGGCTGTGGAACATAATTTGCTGTGCAATGCCCTTAAGGTCAAATTCTGACCATTATGTATTTTCCGGCTTCTGTACAGTTACCTCGGGACAAAATAAGCCCTTCCAGGCACAGGCCAGGCTTTATGGCTTATGCTCAGATCAGCATGGTCACAGACCTGCAGCTGACAGCTGTCTTACAGCCTGTGCACGCGCACTGTCCGCCTGACTCACTTATAAGGCAGGTCAGCCATAAACAGTCTGCAGCCATCAGGGCTGTGCCTACAGTGCTGTCAGCACTGCGCCGTGGCCGCTGTCCTCTGGGAACGGTACGATGCCATGCCCGGTCGGAAAACGAGTTTAATCGGTACCCTGTTATCTGGTACCTCTGGAGTTTGTATGATTAAGAGCAAGTTCTTTTTACCATTTGCCGTGGCCTGCGCTGCCATGGTGACCGGATGTGTCTCCTCATCCTCCTCTTCAGATCTTTCTGCCACCGGTAACAGCACTGTACCGGAGAAGATCTCCACCCCTGAGGAGTTCATGGATGCCTCCATCAAGGAGCTCTACTCCACCGTCCAGAAGGTCTACCAGACCGAGTACTTTGCACTTGGCATCCCTGATGGCTGGAATGTTGTAACTTTCAACAACGCCCCGCTTGATTCATCCATCTCTGTTGAGAAGGCTGACAAGTCCACCATGGTAACTGTCCGCATCAACAAGGCCGTACGTCCTACCATCAAGGAGACCTGCGATCTTGCTGCCGAGGGCTACCGTGCCAATGGTGTTGAATTCACCTCCAAGCCTGAAGTTGCCTACGGTACCTGCATTATTGAGGGCCGTGAGAGCGAGCAGGACGTAGCTCTGTGGCTGCGCCAGTATGATGATGACAACTCTATCTACACCATCAACTACACCGGCTCTCTGGAAAACGTAGGACAGCTGCTGGGCTACCTTACCGGTAACGAAAAGCTCATGCAGCTGATGGTACGCCCAATTGGCGGCGGTGCTCTCTAAGCACAAAAGGCCACGATGTCCGCCATGCCAGGCCATACCATGTAATGCCCGGCCGTACCATGTAATGCCACGCCATGGCTGAGCCATAAAGCCCCTGCAGCTGTCTGAGCCGGCAAATGCAAGTCTCCGTCCCTGGAACCTGCAGCCCCTGCATTACCTGACCAGGCCTCATATGCCATGCCAGTGCACACATCAGATGTGCTTACAGGAAAGCTCACAGAACATACAGTGAAGCAGAGCTAAAGCTCAGGACGCACAGCAGAGCTTATGGCATAGCAGCATCACAACCACAGTGACCGCAGCTCCGGCAGCGCCGCAGGGCCTGCATGACCGGGCAGCAGCCACTGACCCTCAGGGCAGCAGTATCGACACTCGATCTGCTGCCCTGCTGCTTTTTAAGGCCCTGAAAAACACCTGGACAGTGATTTTGAGGAGATTTGCCGCAATGCGACTCAATCCGGGTGCGCTCATCCTGAGCACACAAAGGCGCCAGACTGCAGGGATATGCCTTGCAGTGCACAGACATGCATATGACCAGCGACCATGCTGCAGCACTTTGAAAAAGCCATCAGCATCACCGTACAGGCAGGCTGGGCCGGGCATGCGGCAGATTCACAGCACAGCCCTTGCAGCGCCGGGCATGCGGCAGATTCACAGGACAGTCCTTGCATCGCCGGATATGCGGCAGATGCACAGGACCGCCCTTGCAGCGTCGGGCAGTGGGCAAATTCACGGGATAGCCATTGCAGCGTCGGGCATGCGGCAGATTCACTGGACAGTCCTTGCGGACCGTGAGTTTCCTGTGAGCAGATGACATGTATGAGAGGGTGGTAGGGGTATCTGAGCAGACAGCAGGGCTCTTAAGCAGGGGATGTGGGGCTTGAGCGGCCTCTCAGTAAGGCATTGGCAGAGCACGCACTGCAATGCCGGGGAGCGACAGTTATCAGAAAAAATTGCATCAGGGCCTGAGGACGTGTCGGGCCGGGGCCTGGTGCTATACAATACAGTCAATGGAAGACAGGGATATCTGTAAGCAACAATACCCTTAAGCTTTCAGCTTCGCCCACCTAATGGAGAATTGCTATGACACAGCCAGCCGAGCAGAAAAAGACCGTACGTGTAGCTGCTGCTCTGATTGTTCAGGATGACCGTTTTCTGATTGCCCGCCGCTCCGAGGGCCGTCATCTGGCCGGGTACTGGGAATTTCCCGGCGGCAAGATTGAGGCTGGCGAAAGCGCCCAGTCTGCCTGCTCCCGTGAGGTCCATGAAGAGCTGGGCTGCGTAATTGCCGTGGACAGCTACTTCCTGACCTGCAACCACGAATACGATGACTTTAACCTCTCAATGGATGTCTACATCTGTCACATGATGCCCGGTGAAAAGGTCACAGCCTCAGAGGCTCACTCCGAGCTGCGCTGGATTACCCCTGATGAAATGGACAGTGTGGAATTTGCCCCTGCAGATATCGCCTTCCTGCCGAATATCCGCAAATTCATGCAGGCTCATACCAGTGTCACCACAGCCAAAGGGCGCTCCATAGCCTCATAGAGCCCAAAGACATAGCGAATGCCTCCTGTCAGGCCCATAGCACTCAGGCCCATACCATGGCTTTTAGCCAGCACCGCCCACCAGGCACGGACGCTACGGGCTGATAGCTGAGGCAGGGCCCTGATAGCAATGCCGCCCTCAGGCCGGCTGCATCTGACTGCCTGAGCCAGGACAGCGGCGGCCCCGGACAGGCCATCTTTGACAAAGCCACACCTCCTCAAGGTGTGGCTTTGCTCTTTTGAGCAGGACCACACGGCCCTCCTGACCATACCGGCCACAGGCTACGGCACGGCAGACCATACCAGTCTCAGGCTAAGGCACAGCTGGCTGCCATACACAGGCTAATGCACAGCATGCTGCCATACACGGCCATAGTCTGTGTCTGACAGTAAGCGCAGGCTGCATTGAGCTGTGCAGCTGCAGGCAGGACGGCACTCATGCAGCAAGGCTCGCTGTCTTTCATGCAGGAAAGCCTCACGCCAAGTGATCGTGTTCCAAAGTCCGGGCAGCACCCGGCAAAGGCCCGTGCTCTGTGACGGGTACTACAGCAAAGAGCTGTGCCCTGTGTCAGGTACTACAGCAAAGAGATGCTGCAAATATCAGCCTGCCAGAGTCTGAGCAGTTTTTCTTTGGCGCT
This sequence comes from Anaerobiospirillum sp. NML120511, assembly GCF_023050955.1. Classification (NCBI taxonomy): domain Bacteria; kingdom Pseudomonadati; phylum Pseudomonadota; class Gammaproteobacteria; order Aeromonadales; family Succinivibrionaceae; genus Anaerobiospirillum; species Anaerobiospirillum sp. NML120511. The sequence continues at coordinate 83,987 of NZ_JALKIK010000018.1, read as the reverse complement.
GGTACCCAGCACAAAGCCTCCCGGGTTAAAGCTGCTGCCAGATGGCACCACCATATGGCAGGGTATGAGCAGGAGCACAGGATTGTTCTTCAAAGCCATGGCTACGGCCCTGTGATGTACTGGTACAGTAGTGACGGGCTCGCTCTCAAGGCCGTGAACAGCTCTGTTCCCGGTCACCATATCAAGTCCGGGACTGACTATACAGCCATACTCCTGAGCTTTTGAGTTAACCAGCCGGGCAAGCTCCTTATAGGTAAGGGTTTGCCGGGGACAACAGCGACTGAATCTGACCAGGGCATGCAGGACAGCTGCGCTTGTGGGTGAGACCAGCTTTTCAGGGCATAAAGGCAGCTGCAGAGCATAGAGCTCAGAGGCAAAGCTGCAGGCCGTTCTGGACTTTCTGCCACGTCCCATATCCTCAATGAGACTTACCGCTCCTGCAGCCCTGGCTGCAACAGCCTGAAGTTTCTCTGTATGAACTGCACAGCGCCCGACTCTGCTCCTGGCTGCATATTCAGCCTCACAATCCCTGAGAGACAAAAGAACAGATTCGCCTGGACCTGCCATGTCAGCAAGCTCTTTTACGCTGATCTCTACTGGCTCGTTGCCATGATCAAGTTTGCTTATTCTGGAAGACAGCAAGGCAGCACGCTCAGCCGAGTGCAGCACATGAACTCCCTGCCATGAAAAGATAATGCTCATGGTCCCCAGCACAGTTTCAAAAGTGCACATAAACGATCTGTCTGATAAGTCCTCGTTTTCAGCCATTGACGTCTCACAACTAAAACATTAAAGAGAGTGTTATTTCATACTTCAGCCGCCCTGCACGGTCGCTCATGATACGCAAGGGGGCCTGCCCACATGCCCGCTCCTGACTCAGGCAGTAACACAGTAACTGCATGAAAGTATAAGCTGACTGCAGCAGTATGACAGGTCTTAAAGGTATGAGCTCCAATAAAGGCGTGCACTTGTACCAGCAAACACCGGGGCGCACATAGCAGGATCACATTGTCCATTATCACCTGACCTCCAGACAGTCATGCAGACAGCTCAATGGAACAAGATCACAGCACTGCTGCAAAGCCCCCTCAACTTGCTTGCATATTCTCGATCATCACAACGCCCCTGCCGGAGAAAACAGTAAATACAATGCAGGGACAAAGGCAAGTTCAAAAACAAAAGCAAGGGCGGGGCAGAGGCAAGGGCCGGGGGCAAGAACCAAGGGAATGTAATGCAAGGTCAGAGACAACAGCCATGTCAGCTGCCAGAGAATGGCTGGGATACGGCTACAGGCACAGGATCGATCTAAGGGATGGATTGGCTCTCAGGCATGTTCCATCTTATCAATGGCGGAAAGGGCTCGCAGCCTGAAGAGCTGAAAAGACGGTGAAGATGGCACAGGCAGAGCGATGTTGCTGGCCATAATCATGACAACGGCACATGAACCCGCTGGGACTATGACCAGGGTGGGACCATGGCAAGGCCTGCATGCCATGCAGGATAGCGAGTGTATGGGCAGCTCAGAGATAAGAAGACAGGGCATATGACCATAGCAAGGCCAGCGTAAAGGCCGGCTGTTCTGGGCTATATGGCATGGGTATGGGCAGAGGATGCAGGCGCCGGTGAAAGACCTGGAGGCCTGTAAACTCACAGACATGCCAGTGATGACAGGCAGTGGCTGTAAAGGGAGCTGTGGGGGAGGCGAGGGCGCACCTGGAAAACGCAAAGACAAAAGCTCCGACCTTCATGATTTGTTTGACTGGTAATCATGCAGGTCAGAGTAGCATTCAGAAACTGAATTCTGATAAGAAGGCCTGTAAGCAAGAAGACATTGCCAGGCTTCTGCACCCGTAGTGAATTGTTATCAGCACTGTGGCTGACTGGTGATGTAGAGTTTAAGCTGCCAGAGCATGGAACCCACTTAATTAAGCTCATGCTGGCCTGATAAGAACTGTCAGTGCTTAGGAAAGGCCCCTCACGTTTGGAGAGGCCCAGCGCTACCAGGTAGCTTACCTGACAGCATTAACGTCAACACTAATTGGAGTAAATTCTACCATATGAATTACGCCTAAAATGATATTTTTTGTGAGCAAAATCACGTTATCAGCGCCACTTAGCAGCCCTGTTGATATATGCTTTGTTTGCAATATATCAATGATATATCTAGTAAGGAATCCCTTAAATATGTCGATTTTCATAAATTCCGCATAAAATTAGGGAATGCGTTCAATATATTTAAGCACGTGGCATTGTTCTGAATCAGACAATAATTAAGTCATAAATTCCACGAGCACAAATCTGTATTCTCATATTTGCGGTTTACACATAAAAATTCACGCATGAGCAATAATGTCGATTGAAAAGTGAACATAACAATTGTTTTGCGGCATGGGCTTGAGCACCTGTCCAGGCCCCAGCCCGCGTCCCGCCCACCTGGATATGACCATTTTGAGCTCTGCCCTCCGATAAGATGCACGCCCTCCATGACCAGCCTCAACCACAGTCGCCGCATTTGCCGCAGGCTGGCCTTAACCCGGGCAGTGCTGTGGTGACTCACTCCTGCTCGCATAATGGGTATACATAAAGAAAGAACGCCATCCCGTCTAACCTCACCGGGCAGACAGGTCAGATAAGGCGGCAATACTGACTCCTGCAGGTCAGATTGACAGGCCAGCCCAATATGCCTCAAGGCCCCTTGATTAATCAGACAGCAAGATGCCTGCATGCTGAGAGTGATGATGCAGCACGAGTGCACAACGTCTAATCTCAGAATGGATGTATGGATTAATGGATGAATGGGTGAGGTGCGTCGAGGTGACGTGATGCGATGCTATGCGATGATGTGATAAATGAATGCTGCAAGCACGCATGCATGCATGCACGCCTGCCTGCATACATGCCTGTCCGACTGCATGCATGAAACACATATGTGCCAGTGCCTCCCTTGCAGCTTCAGCTCTTATATGGCTGCTGGCATGCGACTTAGCCCTTTGATGTCCTGCATGCTACTTATCTCCAGTATGCCGTTGTGTCCAAGGTTACTAAAAAGGGTGGCGCTTACGCAGGTGCCAGACAGACGCTGACTGATTACATATGAGATGTGTACGCCGGAAGAAATGATAAGTATTGCTTATGCGGCTGTTTATATCGCAGGCCAAACCGCTCACCGCTGACAAGCTGCCGACCAGGACTGCAAGTAAAGATAATGCTTTACAAAATATTATGACTGACGTAAAGATAAATCAGGGAAAAGAAGACAAAGTAAGAACACAAGGATAAAGTGCAGTTGCAGACCAGGAGCGATACGATGTGCAGGGACGGGAATATGCCAGACAGGGCGCTGTAACGTGGGCGTTAATATGGGCGTAAAAATCGCCCAGATATGGGATTTCAGGCCAGCTGTAGCTGTTACAGAGATAATTTGCCGGTACAGTAAGCCTCAAGGTCCAATGTTACCGGTTGCACCATTGTCGCCGGAGCTTCTCTGCTTGCCTGTAATGACATTGAAGATTTGACGTTCTGCTGCTAATATATGCGGCCTGCAAGCCTGTTGCAGACAATTCACATGCTGGAATAATGAGCCGGAAAACAGCGTTTATATGTACTGCGGTGAATCTTTGCGTTACGCGTCACATTCATAATCACACATACTTGACTGTTTAACTTTTCTTTACACATTATTCCGCACTAAGCTGAACACAAATACCTCAATATGGCAGCTTATCACTGCCCGCTATCTTGTTGCGCATCCCTTTCACATGCCGGGATGAACTGCCGCTGTGCCCGTACACACACCGGGCATCTGAATTTACTGTTTCGCCTGCACTCACACCGGGCATCAGGATTTACTGTTACGCCTGCACTCACACCGGGCTTTCAGGATCTGGATAACTGTTCTTAGGAGAGATTTCATGACCTCTGAGCAAAATAAGGAAAGGAAAGCTTCCTGTACTTTAGCCAGATGGGTTGATGGCTGGAAGGACTGGATGAAGCATGAAGGCTATGACTCCAACACCATCTCCAAGTATGTCCAGTCCATGGACTGCTTCCTTGAGTTCTGCGAATACAAGAACGTATCCCGGGTTTCTTTCAATACTGCGAAGATCGACCTTGAGTTCTTCAATGACTGGCTCAAGTGGCAGCTGGAGCAAAAGGAGCTTTCTGCATCCTCAGTTAATACCCGTCTCAACGGTCTGCGTAACTACTTCAAATTTGTCCGCTACTATCATGAAGAGACGGACTGCTCTCGTCTGTACTTTGATCTGCTCAATGTCAGCACCATCAGACGTCCTCCACCTCCTGATGAGTATCTCAATAATGACCGCATCTCCCTGCTGATGTCTGCTTTCCCTGATACCCGTATTGGTCACAAGAACAGATTTATGGTTCTGTTCATGTACATTACCGGTGTCAGAGCCAATGAGCTCATCAGTCTTAACGTAGGCGATCTGCATCTGGACGGCGACATGCCTTATCTGCATATCCACGGTGAGTTCGATCAGCAAAGAGACATAAGACTGGACAGTGACATGATTAAGCAGATACATATCTTCCTCAAGGAGCAGCACGGCGACGTACTCAATCCCGATGATCCGCTGTTCTTCGTAAACAGAAAAGGAGAGCGTGCCCGCACCGGCTCGGCAGCTGTTTTACAGATCCTCAAGACCTACTCTCACAAGCTGCAAAAAGACCATCCAGACTTCCCGGCAGTCAATACTCTGCTAATCCGCCGCAGCTGTGCTGAGCGCCTTTATGAAGACGGCGTTCCTGTTGAGGCCATTGCTCTGTACATGGGACATAACTCTCTGGTCAGCACTACCCGTGTTATCGACCATAACAGGCTGACTAACGCACGCAGCACCCGCACGCTGATGCGCAGACTAAGCTCACTGATGTCTGACAGTACCAAAGACTCAAAGAACCAGTCCTGACAGCTGCAGAGCTGACCAGGTACGGTCGGCCACACAAATGGCACGACAACGGCAGCCAGCCTCTCAACGGCCAGGGCCACACCATTGGTGTGGCCCTGTGCTTTTGGGGCTGTACAGGTGATGCATACATGCAAAGACGCACGGCATACGACAGACACAGCTGCCGTGCCTGAGCACCACGCAACACAACGACAATGCCAGTCTGTGCACTTCGTACCAGGCCGCCCATCCCGACTGAATCCATGCAAGGCAAAGTCAGGCAGAGGCATGCGGTGTCAGGCAGAGTCATGCGGACTCAGGCATGGCCACGCCGGGCCACTACGCAGAGCAGGACGTAGCAGGTTCTGCCAGTCAGACCAGGGACGACAGGAACTCCTGAGGCTGTATTACGGTGGAATCGGATTGTGAGAGCAACTGATGTCAGTGAAGAGGAAGTAAGGTTTGGATAACTGGATGGACGACAGGATGACAGGGATTTTGTTGTGCGGGCGCTGACAGAGTAAAAGGCATACTGTCCTTATGGCAGGAGTTAAACCCGGGAGCAGGATCTGGATTTAATGATGAGGGAAAAGTGGCTTGCAGGTGATATGAAAAGTCCAGGTTAAAAGCTGATTATCACGCGCCGTGCCCGTGCGTTCGTGCTGCGCACCATAGATATGGAAAAAGCAAAAGTGCTTTTTCAGCCCCATCGAACTTCCATGTTAACGCCATTTTACAGCACTTTTCAAGGCTTATATTTGCTTAATTTACACTCCCGAATATTGAAAAAACGTGCCTGTGTGCTATCATGTAATCACGGTAGCAATACCGGCTAATGGTTTCTAGTATGTTCGCCAGCAAGTTTTGCCCTGAGCCGATAATTACAGATTGGGCCGTCTTCTTGAGCTCCGTTGTGCACGCCTAAACTATTCAGCCAACTGGGTAGTCCCTTGAGAAGCCTTAAGAGCCACAGGTAGCCCACCTTGAACTTCTGGTTCAAGGAGCTGAACACGGCAGCGACATGGCCGGGGCCATTAGTTATATATTCTCCAAGCAAAATTACCAGAGTTTTCTCTGGTTTTTTTGTATCTGAACTTCCTGCCTGCATTACACACTTCTGCCATAACGCAGCCCCTACACAGCTCTTCTTGCTCACTGCCTGTTACGGCGTCCGTCAGCTCCCTCCCAATCCCATACCGACCTCAACAGCTCCAGCCATCCGGCTTCACCATGCCTGCAGCCTGACAAAGAACATACAGCCCTTCAGACCTGCTGCTGACTCCGAACATACTCCTCTTCAGACGTGCTGCTGACGTAGAGCATGCCGCCATCAATGTCTGCTGCCTGACAAAGAGCAAAAGTCTGTTCGTGCCCGGCCACGCTGCAAATTTCAGGGTACAGGGCATAACGTGATCGCATACCTTAAACAAGCCTGCGTCAGCGCCGTGATCTTACAGGTAGAATATACAAAGGCATCTGAACTGAGCTCCGCACTGAGGCACAATAAGCGGGTCATCCTGACCACCCGCACGTGCTTATGCATCAGGACTATGCCTTATGACCCGGACTGATCCTTATGACCCGGCCTATGCCTTATGTCCCTTATGTGTTTTAGCAGGAGAATTTGTTATGACATCGCCAAACGCTGCTGAGCTTACCTTGCCAGGTGAGGGTCTGTTTTTCACTTCTGATACACATTTTGGCCATGCCAATATCATCAAATACTGCAGCCGTCCTTTTAACAGTGCCACGCATATGGATGAGATGCTGATTAGCAACTGGAATGAAACCGTAGGGCCTGAGGACACAGTCTTTCACCTTGGTGACTTCTGCTTTGGCAAGCCGCAAAAGTGGCTTAGTATTCTGGAGCGTCTGAACGGCCGTATCTACCTTATTGTCGGCAACCATGATGACAGGGGACTTAATGATAGGGTGGTATCACGCTTTGCTGCTGTCAGCATGCAGATGCGCATCAGGGTCGATGGCCAGAAAATCTATCTGAACCATTTCCCCTTCCTGTGCTTTGATGGCGGCTACAGCAACGTCTGGCAGCTCTTTGGCCATGTGCACAGCAAGGCCGGCATGACAGGCATGGAGTCCTCAAGGTTAATGCACCTTTACCCTACCCAGTACGACGTTGGAGTAGACAATAACAACTACCGCCCGGTTTCATTTTCCCGTATCTGCTCTGTCATAAACGCCCAGATTAAGGCAACAAATGGTGATCCCCAGTCCGATTAATATCGCCGCTCTGATCTTTACCCTCATCTCTCAGCCACACCTGCAAAAGGCCGCGCTTTCCATAATGCTCTCTAAAAGAATAAAGATAATCAATGACATTGCCCAAAAGTCGGCACTGTCTGTGGTGCTGCCTTTTATTAGGTGGATGCTGCGCATACCTCTATGCAGCTGCAATACAGGACCATGTGCCGCTCAATAGACCACCTCCCTGACCTGAACCTAACGCATACATGCTGCCCCATTTCCTTGCACTGTCACCTCAACAAGCACCTCGGCTTGCACCTGAACATTAACCCCTCCAAACACTCTACATTATGATTTTGTAATGCATGTTAATATGGCAGCTGATGATGCTGTCGAGCTTTTTTGCATTGTTACAGGTTCACCAGAGCAAAGATATTCATTCCATTACGTTTTGTATATTGTTTTTGCATCAGCATTCCTCTAACTGTCATGTCATGTCATGTCATTTTTCCCTGATATGAGCGAATTGCTGTACCTGTACTTACACTTCTTAGTACCATGAATTTGGCGGTGGAGCTGTAAATTACAGTCACAACTTTACAGTTTTATAAAGTATTATTTTCAGTAATTGCACTGCATAAACCCGTGCTTGCCGCATCTCAATGCCTGCTGATGCACTCAGAAGCTTTACAGGGGGAGGCATTTTGCTGTTCGATTGCTGCTCAATGAAATGCATTAGCATTACGCAGGGGGCAGATTGATGTACATTGCACATGCAACTGAGAGAAAAGGGGTGGAGTGAGACGAGATGAAGATGAGACGAGACTGGGTGGGATGGGATTGAAGAGCAGAGGCGGAGAGAATGCAGTTGGATGGGGCTGATGGCTTAGTGCGGCCACTGGGGGTGAGATTTTGAACTTCCGGGTTACGGGCAATAAAAATGGGCCTTGCGGCCCATTGATTGAACAGAAATCTACGGAATTCTGTCGCTAAAGTAGTCTTTTTAGGTATCGAGACTATTTCTTGTTAATAGCGTGGTCAACAGCAACGGCTACGGCTACAGTGGCGCCTACCATTGGGTTGTTGCCCATGCCCAGGAAGCCCATCATCTCAACGTGTGCTGGTACTGAAGAAGAACCGGCAAACTGAGCGTCGGAGTGCATACGGCCCATGGTGTCGGTCATACCGTAAGAGGCTGGACCAGCTGCCATGTTGTCAGGGTGTAAGGTACGACCGGTACCGCCGCCAGAGGCTACGGAGAAGTACTTCTTACCGGTTAACATGCACTCTTTCTTGTAAGTAGCAGCTACTGGGTGCTGGAAGCGGGTTGGGTTGGTGGAGTTACCAGTGATGGAAACGTCTACGCCCTCGTTGTGCATGATGGCAACGCCTTCACGAACATCATCGGCACCAAAGCAGCGAATCTGGGAACGATTGCCCTTGGAGTAGGCAATTTCCTTAACGATGTTTAACTTGCCGGTAGCATAGTCAAACTGGGTCTGTACGTAGGTAAAGCCGTTGATACGGGAAATGATCTGAGCGGCATCCTTACCAAGACCGTTTAAGATAACGCGTAATGGGGTCTGACGGGACTTGTTGGCATTTAAGGCAATACCAATAGCACCTTCAGCGGCAGCAAAGGACTCGTGACCGGCCAGGAAGGCAAATACCTTGGTCTCATCGGTCAGCAGCATGGCGCCAAGACCACCGTGGCCGATACCTACCTGACGGTCCTCAGCTACGGAGCCAGGGATACAGAATGACTGTAAACCGATACCGATAGCGTTGGCAGCCTCAGCAGCAGTCTTTACCTGCTTCTTAACGGCAATGGCAGCACCGGCAACATAGGCCCAGCAGGCATTCTCAAATGCGATAGGCTGAATGGCACGTACCATCTCATATGGATCAAAGCCCAGATCAGTACAGATCTTGCGTGCTTCGTCCAGGGAAGAAATACCGTTCTCGTTTAATGCTGCGTTGACCTTGTCAATACGACGCTCATAACTCTCGAATAAAGCCATCTTTAGTACACCTCATTACTCATGTCTTGGGTCAATGTACTTGGCAGCATCATCAAACTGACCATAGTGACCTTTTACCTTGGCAATTGCTTCTGAACCCTTAAGCTCAGGCTCCTTCTTCAGGAGGTCAATTAACTTGCCCAGGTTTACGAACTCGTAGCCGACGATCTCGTTCTCGTCATTTAAGGCCAGACGGGTTACATAACCCTCAGTCATCTCAAGGTAGCGTGCACCCTTGGCCTTGGTACCGAACATGGTACCAACCTGGCTGCGAAGGTTCTTGCCCAGATCCTCAAGAGAAGCACCGATTGGTAAGCCACCCTCGGAGAAAGCAGTCTGGGAACGGCCGTAAACGATCTGTAAGAACAGCTCGCGCATGGCGGTGTTGATAGCGTCGCATACGAGATCAGTATTTAAGGCCTCGAGCAGGGTCTTGCCTGGGAGAATTTCGGAAGCCATGGCGGCAGAGTGGGTCATACCGGTGCAGCCGATAGTCTCGACTAATGCTTCCTCAATGATGCCGTCCTTAATGTTTAAGGTCAGCTTGCAGGCGCCCTGCTGAGGAGCACACCAGCCCACACCGTGGGTTAAACCGCTGATGTCCTTGATTTCTTTAGCCTGGACCCACTTACCCTCCTCAGGGATTGGAGCAGGACCGTGGTATGCACCCTTCTTGACGGTGCACATTTGCTCTACTTCGTGTGAATAGATCATTTGCGATACCTAATTGACTAAATCCTAACATCGATTCCCCATGACCGTTGCCGACCCTAACTGTCGACCCCAGTTGAGAAAACGATTCAATTATAGCGGTTATTTGATAATTTGGTAGGGACGATTTTCACTAAATGCAGCATGCATGCGTGCCCGGCGCCTGTTTAAGGGATTTTTTCGCTCAAATCTTTTTTCGTATCTAGAAAAAGCTCTGCACCATATGAGAAATCCGATCATATGAAAAATCACTTTCAATTCCGTACAAATCTGATATTCATCGTACTTGTGACGGAATTGTCTGGACAAAATTCCATTTTCAAATGCATGTCCAGATGAACAAAAAAACTCACAGACAGCTGAATATTTCCAACAAAACATGGCATTAGTTCATCATATTTAATTAATAACCCTTGCATGTCACGACTTACTGTGGTTAGCCTGCACTCACTACGCTCAGCCATCATTCCGGTATCATTTTTCCCGCCGATTAAACAACAATTTATGCAAGGGCACCCCGCCTTATCAGCAGCCTCATTAAGCTCTCCGCTATAAACCCGCCAACTGAACCTGCCAGCATCATCAACAAAATACTTTGTAAAGCATCTGCAATATCACATTCATTCCCGGGAAATGACATACACTTTCTAAAACAGGAAACAGATTATAACCCCAGACATGATGTATCCACACTTTTGCCGCCGACGCTGTTAGCCAAATCGCATGCTGCATAGTCCACGCTGCATGCCACATGCTGGTGCCACAGCTGCGTGGCACACACTGCATGCAACCCCTGCGTGCTCCATGCTGCGTGCTCCATGCTGCATCTGTTCCTGACTGAGAGCTCTCACTTGCAATGGTACATTCCAGTTTTGAGACATGGCGCTGCCAGAGCTCATTCAGTTGTCAGCGTGTTTGCATGCTTCTCTGCTGGTTTTAGTAAGCATCTAATACAAAGGGCCACCCCCCTTTGCAGGAGATGACCCTTGGTATGATGGCAGTCAGCGTGACTGTGCAGCCATGCTATGCAGCCGGAACTGATCTGGTTATGAGGCTGAGGATGGAGCCGGAGCCGGGTCAGTATCGGCGCGGCGTACGGCCTCCTTCATGGATTTGACGTACTCACCTACATATGGGGCAGCATCGCGGCCATGCTGCTCAATCAGCTTGATAATTGCTGAGCCCACAATGGCGCCATCAGAGAGCGAGGCCATCTGCCAGGCCTGCTCCGGGGTGCTAATGCCAAAGCCCACAGCACATGGAATGTCTGTGTTTTCGCGCACCAGTCTGACCATTTCACTGATGTCAGAGCTGATTTGCTCCCTGGTTCCGGTTACTCCCAGTGAAGATACCACGTAGACAAAACCACGGGCCTCACGGGCAATTTTGACAATACGCTGATTGGAGGTAGGGGAGATGAGGCTCAGTAACTCAACACCATGACGCAGAGCCACACTTTCAAACTCCTCCTTTTCCTCAAAAGGAACATCAGGAAGAATTACACCCTCTACTCCGTCCTCGCGACAGCGCTCAAAGAAGGCATCAGGACCGTAGGAGAACACTACATTGGCGTAGGTCATGAAAACGAAAGGTACGCTGACTTCATCGCGCATCTTCTTGACGAGATCAAAGACGTCATCGGTAGTAATTCTGTTCTTGAGAGCCCGGATATTGGCTGACTGAATGGCCGGACCCTCGGCTACAGGATCGGAAAAAGGAATACCAAGCTCGATGAGATCAGCACCGGCATCAGCTGCTGCCTTAACTACCTTGATGGTGGTTTCCATATCAGGATCACCACAGGTGATAAAAGGAATAAAGGCCTTTCCACTGGCAAATGCCTGAGAAATCTTACTCATGGATCTCTTCTCCTCTGTAGCGGGCAATGGAGGCTACGTCCTTATCACCGCGTCCTGACAGGTTAACTACAATGATCTTGTCCTTGCCCATCTGTGGAGCCAGCTTAATGGCGTGGGCAACGGCATGTGCTGACTCAATAGCCGGGATAATGCCCTCAGTGCGGGACAGATACTCAAAGGCACTTACTGCCTCCTCATCGGTCACAGGCACATAGCTGGCACGGCCAATATCATGCAGCCAGGCATGCTCAGGGCCTACGCCAGGATAGTCAAGACCAGCAGAAATGCAGTATACAGGGGCAATCTGACCGTACTTGTCCTGACAGAAATAGGACTTCATGCCATGGAAGATACCAAGGCTGCCAACATTAACTGTTGCTGCAGTTTCAGGAGTATCCACACCACGTCCTGCACCCTCACAGCCAATCAAAGCAACTTCTTTGTCATCTATAAAGTGATAGAAAGCACCTATGGCATTGGAACCGCCACCAACACAGGCCAGCACGGCATCAGGCAGACGCCCTTCTTTGGCCAGAATCTGCTCTTTGATTTCTTTGGAGATGACGGACTGGAAATCACGGACAATGGTTGGGAAAGGGTGTGGACCCATTACTGAACCCAGGCAGTAGTGAGTATCAGACATACGGGTGGACCATTCACGCATGGCCTCGGATACAGCGTCCTTTAAGGTGGCAGTACCGCTGTCGACAGGTCGCACCTCAGCGCCCAGCAGCTTCATGCGGTAAACATTGAGAGCCTGACGCTCTGTGTCCTCACGGCCCATAAAGACCACACACTCAAGTCCCATCAGGGCAGCAGCTGTTGCTGTGGCTACACCGTGCTGACCGGCACCGGTCTCTGCAATCAGACGGGTCTTACCCATCTTTTTGGCCAGCAGAGCCTGACCGAGCACATTGTTAATCTTATGAGCGCCGGTGTGATTTAAATCCTCACGCTTGAGGTAAATACGTGCACCACCCAGCTCCTCAGTCATCTTGCGGGCAAAATACAGCAAAGATGGACGATCGGCGTAATCGTTAAACAGTTCCTGAAGCTCAGCCTGAAACTGTGGGTCATTCTTAAAATGCTCGTAGGCCTGTTCAAGTTCCAGAACAGCATTCATCAGGGTCTCTGGAATGTACTGACCACCGTGAACACCAAAACGGCCTTTGGAATTAGTCATGGGAAAATCCTTATATTTACCCGGCGCACGCACTGGCCTGCACCGGGCATTCCCGCATCATACATCTGCCCTGCACCGTGCTGCGCAGCCTGCAACAGCGCCAGGCGCTGGCTGGTGCTGCAGCTGGCACCGCCTCGCCAGGTGTCATCGGCACCATTTGTATGGCTCCTGGGCGCTGGCTGCAGATGGATGGCACCGCGCACTGGCTGCGGATGGATTGCGCAGTGCACTGGCTCATCAGAGCTGATTATTTGCGGGTTACTAAGCCTGCAGTATTACCTGAGGGCCGGCTGCCGGCATACGATACTGTCCCATGAACTTTCATAAAGACAGCTCAGGTGCCGACGACCTTACAGTCTGTGCTGCCCTCTGTGCAATGACGGGCAGCAGCCTGAGCGCTGTAAGGCCGGTCCCTTCAGGCCGACTGTCTGACGCGGCAGACAAAATCCTGCATCTTGGCAAAATCCTTAACACCGTCAGTCTCAATACCCGAGCTGACGTCTACTGCCATGGGGTGGCAGGCAGCCAGAGCCTGTGAAATATTGTCACAGTTGAGTCCTCCGGCCAGAAAAAACGGTCTGTCCATGCTGGCCACGAGGGCCCAGTCAAAGGTTTGCCCCGTGCCTCCCCTTCCGGAGTCAAGGAGCACCCAGTCGCAGTCCAGCTGGCATGCCCGGGCAATATCCTCTTCACAGCTGACAGAGCAGGCCCTGATTACAGGAGTGCCTCCCTGACCGGCTTGTTGCAGAGCCTCTTTGAGATCAGCAAGATAGTGCTGATCCTCACTGCCATGAAGCTGAATAATATCAATGGCGCCACTGGTCACCATATGAACAACGGACAGCACTGGCTCATTTACCAGTACTCCCACTGATCTGATGGTACTCTTAAGCTCACGTCTGAGCTCCAGAGCCTGAGCCGGAGTGACATAGCGGCGGCTGTTCGGCGCAAAGACGAAGCCCACGAAATCCACATCAAGCTCATTTGCCCATTGAATATCTTCCGGACGCCTGAGACCACAGACCTTGATTAATGCTGTGCTCATAGTGCTTTCCAAAATTTAATATAAAGTTATTACCTGCAGACTCAATCTGCAGGAGTTCAGAGGTGCTGCAGCAGTGCAGCACTGCTTATTAAGCTGACAATACCTGCTGAGCCCGGCTCGCGCTGGTGCGGCTGCGCCAGCAGCCTGTTACAGCAGCCTGTGACAGCTCCAGCTGCCCCATGCTGCCGGTGGCAGCAGAGGCTGCCGCCGACTCCAGGTGCAAATGGTCAGGCATTGCGAAATTCTGCGATTTTGGCTGCCTTGTTGTCTGCACGCATCAGGCTTTCACCTACCAGAATAGCGTTGACTCCTGTCTGCTTAAGAGGAGTGACATCAGCAGCACTGTGTACGCCACTTTCAGCAACAAATATTCTGTCCTCAGGAACCAGATCACGCAGGCGGCGTGAGTTGTCAGTATTAACGGTAAAGTCCTTGAGGTTACGGTTGTTCACACCAATCATGCGGGCTCCGGCTCTTACGGCAAGAGCTACCTCATCAGCGTCGTGAGCCTCAACCAGAGCTGACAGGCCCAGGTCCTCACATACTGAGAGCATGCGCACTATTTCCTTTTCCTTAAGCAGCGAACAGATAAGCAAAATGCAGGAAGCTCCCAGCAGGCGGGCCTCGTAGATCTGATAATCATCTACGGTGAAGTCCTTTCTCAGGCATGGTGTCTTTACCTGAGCTGCAATCTGCTCAAGATAGCTGTCAGAGCCCAGAAACCACTGAGGCTCAGTAAGGACACTGATGCCATCGGCTCCTGCTGCCTCATAATCACGGGCTATTTCCAGATAAGGAAAATCAGGGGCAATCAGTCCCCTGGATGGTGAGGCCTTCTTGCACTCACAGATAATGGCCAGCTCACCCTTGCTGTTGCGCTCCTTAAGTGAGTTTTCAAAGGCAAAGCCGGCTGCTGGCGCAGCCAGAGCGCGCTCACGGCAGGCCTCAAGAGGAAGCACTGCAGATGCTGCAGCAACACGCTCACGGGCATGATCTGCAAGCTTGTCCAGAATGGTCATAATCACTGCTCCCTGTTCTTAAGGCGGTTGGAGTGCTCAATGAGACTTTCCAGAGTCTCAACAGCTTTGCCATTATCAATAAGGCTGGCTGCCAGCTCAATGCCCTCGGCAAAGGTCAGGGCGGCACCACCAAGGTAAAGTGAAGCACCTGCATTTAGCAGCACTACATTGCGCTTGTGACCGCTCAGTGATCCGTTGAGAATGGAGCGGGTAATGCCGGCATTAACCTCAGGAGTACCGCCGCGCAAATCATCTTTGGTACAGCGTTCCATACCAAAATCCTCAGGCCTGATGACATAGGTCTTATACCAGCCGTCCTTGAACTCGCACACTGTAGTAGGGGCACTAAGTGAAATCTCGTCAAGACGGTCCTGACCGTAAACCACCATGCCTCTCCTGATACCCAGATCCATGAGCACCTTTGCCAGAGGCTCAACCAGGTACTCGTCATAAACGCCAAGGAGCTGGATTTTAGGACTGGCTGGATTGGTCAGTGGGCCCAGAATGTTAAATACGGTACGAAAGCCCAGTTCCTTGCGAATGGCGCCCACATGCTTCATGGATGAATGGTATTTCTGCGCAAAGAAAAAACACATTCCCACCTTGTCGAGCAGCTCCACACAGTCCTCAGGGCTGAGATCAATATTAACGCCCAGAGCCTCAAGGCAGTCAGCTGTTCCACAAAGGGATGATGCTGCACGATTACCGTGCTTGGCTACTTTCAGGCCGCCAGCCGCAGCAATCAGAGCAGTAGTGGTTGAGATATTGAAAGAGTTGGCATTATCGCCACCGGTACCTACAATCTCAAAGACATCAAAAGGTGTTTCCACCCTGGTGGCATGAGCGCGCATGGCTGCGGCGCAGCCGGCAATTTCCTGAGTGGTTTCAGCTCGGGCACTCTTGGTAGAAAGAGCTGCAAGGAAAGCTGCATTCTGGGTAGGTGAGGTCTGACCTGACATGATTTCATTCATGACTGTGTAGGCCTCATCAAAAGTCAGATCCTGCTTGCTGACGATTTTTACAATAGCTTCTTTAATCATTTTTCTGTCTAATCCTGTCTCCCGTCCCCTGCATCAGTGGCTGTCCACAAAAAGCACTGCCACCACCGCATGACAACTCCGTCAATGGCAGCACCTGCGCCCCATAAGAGCACGCAAGGCACTGAACTGGCGTTAATGCATGGCCAGGACTGGCCTTGCTATGACCGGTCCGGCCTGCACAGTCCGGCCGCCAGGCCGTCAGATCGTCCGGCCGTCAGGTCGTCAGGATGTCAGGTCGTCAAGCCGTCTGAACGCCCGGACGCGGCATGTACTCATACCAGGGCATTGCCAGCCTGCCGGCCAGGCGGGCAGGAAGTGGACGGGTAATTGTTACGCTAGAGCGTTAGGAAATTCTTAAGCATGGTGCTGCCATCAGGAGTCATGATGGATTCAGGATGGAACTGCACACCAAAAACAGGAAGTGAACTGTGGGCAATGGCCATGACCTCACCTGAATCAGTAACAGCTGTCACCTTGAGTTCAGGAGGCAGAGTATCAGGGTCAACTGCCAGCGAATGGTAGCGGGCCACAGGCGCACGCTCCGGCACGTCCTTAAACAGCGGACAGCTGGTGTAGAAGCTGACCTCAGATTGCTTTCCATGCATGAGCTGACGGGCATAGGTCACAGTGGCGCCAAATGCAGCGCAGATTGCCTGATGACCAAGGCATACTCCTAGCACCGGTATCGATGCGCCAAGCGCTTTTGGCACCTGCATAATGATGCCGGCATCCTCAGGACGGCCTGGTCCTGGTGAAATGATGATGCGCTCAGGTCTGAGTTCGGCTATCTGCTCTACAGTAAGCTCGTCGTTACGTATCACTTTGATATCAGGATTAATCTCACCTGTGAGCTGATAGAGGTTGTAGGAGAAGGAGTCGTAATTATCAATAAGCAAAATCATCTAGAGCTCCTCCATGTCCTGAGCCATTTTCAGAGCGTTAACTACGGCCTGAGCCTTGTTGATGCACTCCTGATGCTCTTTTTCTGCCACGGAATCAGCCACAATGCCGGCTCCTGAACGGACAAAGACACGTCCGTTCTTGCGGTAGGCAAGACGTATGGCAATGCAGGTATCCATATTGCCCGAAAAATCGATATAGCCTATGGCGCCGCCGTAAATACCGCGCTGATTGTTCTCAAGCTCACCTATGATCTGACAGGCTCTGATTTTTGGTGCACCAGAAAGAGTACCAGCCGGAAGCACAGACGAAATGGCATCCAGAGCATCGCACTCAGGACGGATCTGACCGCGTACTGTCGAGCCTATATGCATGACATGAGAGTAGCGCTCAATGCTGTGGAGCTTTTCCACCTCCACTGTGCCAAAGCTGCAGATACGTCCAAGATCATTGCGCCCCAGATCTACCAGCATATTGTGCTCGGCAATCTCCTTTTCATCGCTGAGCAGCTCACGCTCCAGCGCCAGATCCTCCTGTTCAGTGGCACCACGTGGACGGGTACCAGCAAGAGGAAAAGTGTGCACCACACCATTATCAAGACGCACCAGAGTCTCAGGCGAAGCGCCGGCTACCTCAACATCGGTGCCGGAAAAATAGAACATGTAAGGCGAAGGATTGGTAGTACGCAACACACGGTAGGTATTGAACAGGGAGCCCTCAAAATCAGCATCCAGTCGATTGGATAACACTACCTGGAAGATATCGCCCTCGTAAATGTACTTGCGGGCTTTTTCCACCATGGAGCAGAACTGCTCCTTATTGAACAGTGCTCTGAAATCACTGAGCAGACGCCCGCCCTCACCATGGCAGCTGGCCGCATCGGCCCCGGCCCTGGCCACAGTCCCTTGTGCGGTATCACCACCAGCAATGCCTCGATCTGTGGAATTGCTCATGGTGGCCTCTGCAATATCATCGGCAATGTTGCGGACCATGCCGCCTCTTCCGGCAGATCCGCTTCCGGCGGCTCCGCTGCCGCAGGCACCGTTGTGGCAGCCATCATTGCTGCGGCCAGCTGCGCTGCTGGCGGCCGGTGCAGGTGGCGGGAACAAACCAAAGGCAGTACCTGCCATGCGGCTGACCGCGCTTAAGCCACTTTCGCTCTGACCGGCACCATGAGCTGCACAGTTACGGGCACCGCCATGGGAGATAGAGCGCAGCATATCTGCCAGCTCTTTGAGTCCTGCGACGGCGCGTGAGTAGCGGGCTGCGACATCGGTCTGTGAGGAGCTCAGAGTAATATTGGCAATGAGCACAATCTTCTGACGGAAGTTGTCAAAGGCAATGACCTTGTCAAAGAGCATGAGGTCAAGGTCATTAAAGCACTCCTCATGATCGACAGCTACGCGTGCGGCCGGCTCGGCGTAGTTGAAATAATCGTAGGCAAAGTAACCTACCAGACCTCCGGTAAAGGCAGGCAGCCAGTCAAAACGCGGGCTTTTGTATTGTGCAAGCAGTTTTCTGATATGGCTGTCAGGGTCGTCGGTAGTAAATTCACTGTCCCCTATGCGCATGACGCCATCGCGCAGTGATATGGCGGCAAGAGGATCAAAGCCCAGGAATGTCCAGCGTCCCCACTTTTCCTTGCCAGCAACAGATTCGAGGATAAAACAGTGAGACGAACGGGCTTTTAAAGTCCTGAGCGCCTCGATGGGGGTACAGATGTCCGAAAGAATCTCGCAGGACAGAGGCAGAGCCTTATACTCACCCTGCTGCGCGATCTTCAGGACTTCGTCCAGATCCGGCAATACTCTCATTTAAACAGACCTTATGAAAGGAAAAGTGAAACAATAATAAATCAGACAAACATGGAACATACCGCCATCACCCTCCGCTTCTGCCAGCATAAAACGGGGGGCATCCGCCATCATGAGGCAGTGCAGCGTTCAGGGCGACCTGATAGCTGCGGACCGCTGTGACATGGCCGCAAAAGGATGGGTAAGGCAGTTTTTCAGAGGTCCGACGGAGAGTCACAGTTAAGGCCAACTCAGCACGTCGGGCAAAGAAAGGAAAATCAAGGACAGCGTACGCAGCTGATCTGCTTTTGCAGACCACAAGCAGCGCAACGGCGGGGCTGATGGACACGCAATCAACGGTCTCAGCTGACAGCTAAACATAGTAGCACGCGCCATCATATGGCACTTGCAAAGTATTTTTCGGCGAAAAATTGCACCATTATCATGCAGTCAAAGCAAAGATGCCTGTTATGGAAAAAATGCCCAATAAAGGGACTGAACATGGTAAAACATGTGCCCACAGGCCATTGTCGCCGCCTGGCATCTCAATTATGCCGGCAGCAGCAGTACCAAAAAGATTCACAGCAATGCACCATTTAAATGCGTTACCTGATGATTTTTAAAAACTGTCTTTCCACTGCCTTGCCCTGAAATATCGCCACAGCATTGCAATTACCGTTTATGCGGTCAAATACGGCAATTTCCTTTGCTAGAATTAAGTACCAATCCCGCAAACATACCAGTGAGGAACTGTAGATGAGCATAAACGAGACCATGGACAAAGCAGAGGCTAAGGAGCCGGATAACATCCAGGCTTTCTACGATCTGCTTGAATGGATAGATCAAATATCTACCGATCCGCGCGATAAGGGCACAAGATTTGAGAATCTGATTCTTGATTACCTGCGCAATGAACCAACCTATAAGGATTTATTCACCGAGGTTCAGACCTGGGCTCAGTGGACCAAAGCTCATCCAGAGTACGATTATGATGCCAATGATATAGGTATTGACCTTGTGGCAACCGATGCTGCTCCCGGCGAGCAGGGTCAGGTAACCTACAGCGCCATCCAGTGTAAGTTCTATGCTGAAGATGCAGTAGTGCCAAAAGCAGAACTGGATTCCTTCCTTGCAGCATCAACTACAGGCTGGTGCAAGTGCCGCTATGTCTTTGCGACCAACAGCAACTGGTCAGCAAACCTGAAAAAAGAGCTGGAAAAACAGTTTATTCCGGTTGAGATTGTAGCTCGTGAGGCTCTGGCTAACTCCGTTATTGACTGGGCTGTTTATCAGAAGACTGGCAAGGTAGTAATCAACAGGCGCACCTTAAGACCATACCAGCAGGATGCTCTCAAAGACGTTATCGAAGGTCTGAAAACAAACGATCGCGGCAAGCTCATCATGGCCTGTGGTACCGGTAAGACCTTTACCTCACTGAAGATCGCTGAAAAGCAGACCGGAGAAAACGGCTTTGTCCTTTTCCTGGTTCCCTCACTGTCCCTCCTTTCCCAGACTCTTTCAGACTGGAAGCAGCAAAGCGCCAGGCCTATGAAGGCTTTTGCCGTGTGCTCTGACAGCACTATAGGCAAGAAGAACAAGGCAGGTGATGTTGATAATCTCACGACCGCCAATGAGCTCAACTATCCAGCCACCACAGATGCTGTCTCCCTGGCAAAACAGATTAACAATGCTCTGAGCAGTCGTACTGAACAGTCTGGTATGACCGTGATCTTTTCCACCTACCAGTCCATTGATGTCATTGCTGTTGCCCAGAACAGTCACGGCATGCAGCCATTTGACCTTGTTATCTGCGACGAGGCTCACCGCACCGCTGGCGGCTATCTGGTTAAGGACGATGCCAAAGAGCGCGCTGCTGCAGCTGCAGCCGAGGCTGCAGAGCTCAGCAGAATTCTTGAGATTATTGAGCAGGGAGATGATTACAGGACTGGCTCAACATCTGAGCCTGTTGCTGCACAGGAGTCAGCTTCGTCCGGTGACAAGCCTGTCAAGAGCAAGTCTCGTAAGTCAAAGCTGGACTTTATTGATGAAGAGGAGGCTGTCTTTACACGTATCCATAATAATGAATACGTGCATGCCAAAAAGCGCCTGTACATGACAGCCACACCAAAGATCTATGGAGATGCCGCCAAAAAGCAGAAGGAGACTGGTGAGGCTGTGCTGTATTCCATGGACGATGTAGATGTCTTTGGACCGGTGTTGCACTCTCTTAACTTTGATAAGGCTGTCAGTCTGGGCTGCCTTGTGGATTACAAAGTAGTAATTCTGGTGGCTGATTCCCGTTTTGCCCGTACAGCAGAAAGCATAAGCCATCTTTCGGACAACAATGCGGCCCGTATTGTTGGTGCATGGAAAGCTCTAAACAAGTACGGCACCTCAGACCAGCTGGTCGGTGACCACCTGCCTATGCGTCGCGCTGTAGGCTTTGCTCAGGTGATCAATCCCGATAAGAAGCTCGACAAGGTCTCATCAAAAGCTTTTACTGACACCTTTGAGACTGTAGTCAACGAATATCGAAATCATGTTATCAAGGAAGGACCAAAGCCTGAGGATCCGGTAGCCAACAGTGAATACAAATACATCATGAGCCATGATCTGCACTGTGACTGCAGACATATTGACGGCTCTATGAATGCTCTGGAGAAAGGTGCACTGCTGCAGTGGCTGCGTGAAGAACCGGAGAATGAGCACTGCAAGATTCTCTTCAATGTACGCTGCCTGAGCGAGGGTGTAGATGTTCCAGCACTTGATGCCGTAATCTTCCTGTCACCAAGAAAGTCTCAGGTAGATGTGGTTCAGACCGTAGGCCGTGTCATGCGTCGTGCTCCGGGCAAGAAGCGCGGTTACGTAATCATTCCTGTTGTGGCCAGCGCAGACGAGGAAATTGACTCCGTTATCAACCGTACAGACCAGTTCGCTGTCGTCTGGCAGGTGCTGCGCGCCCTCAAGGCCATCAACCCTAACCATGTGATCGTAGATGGCAACCTTGAAAAAATCGACGAGCGCATCGAAGTCGTCTGCATTGACGACAAGGCCCTGGCTGCAAAGGCTGAGACAGTTAAATCATCCAGAAACTCATCTAAAAGCAACTCTGAGCCCGATGAACCTG
Organism: Anaerobiospirillum sp. NML120511; assembly: GCF_023050955.1. Classification (NCBI taxonomy): domain Bacteria; kingdom Pseudomonadati; phylum Pseudomonadota; class Gammaproteobacteria; order Aeromonadales; family Succinivibrionaceae; genus Anaerobiospirillum; species Anaerobiospirillum sp. NML120511. The sequence continues at coordinate 62,174 of NZ_JALKIK010000018.1, read as the reverse complement.
TAACGAAGCCAGGGCTTATTGATCTTATTGAGTATGAGCAGCGTATCAAGTCATCTATTGTCCGCAAGCTCGGTAACCGCCGAGAGTGGGAGGACTGGGCCGATGATGTAGCTGAGATCTGTAAGAAGCAGGTTGAAATCATCAACAACACCCTCAATGACTCGTCCAATGCCGCTGTACGCAAGGAGTTTGAAGACTTCCGTATACACCTGTCGTCATCCATCAATGGCAAGGCTGTCAGTGAGGAAGAGGCTAATGTACTGGATGCTGAAGAGGTCATTGAGATGCTTGCCCAGCACGTGGTCATCAAACCAATTCTGGACAAGCTCTTCCCGGGCTATCCTTTTGCCGATCACAACCCTGTAGCCCGCGCGCTGTCCGATATGCTTATGAAGCTGGACAGCAAGGGACTTCAGGACGCCAGTGTCGAGCTTAAGAACTTCTATGACGGCCTTGAGTTCCGTATGCAGAACGTCAGGACTCTGGCTGAGCGTCAGTCAGTGGTAGTAGACCTCTTTGACCGCTTCTTCAAAGTAGCCTTCCCTAAGCAGCAGGAAAAGCTGGGCATCGTCTATACGCCTGTTGAGGTGGTCGATTTCATCAACCACTCAGTCAATGACATCCTCAAAAAGGAGTTCAATCAGACTCTGGCCAACGACGGCGTACACGTCCTTGATCCGTTCACTGGAACCGGTACCTTCATAACCCGTCTGATGCAGTCCGACGACATTATTCCGCGTAATGCTCTGGCCAACAAGTATTACCATGACCTGCATGCCTTTGAGCTCATGCCGCTGGCCTACTATGTTGCCTCCATCAACATGGAATCAGTCTTCCATGACCTGGTGGAGGGTATGCCATACCAGCCAAACAACATCACCGTACTTACCGACACCTTTGCCCTGCACGACGAGCAGGTAAACCCGCTGATGGCCAGCACCATTGCCCAGAACACAGCCCGTCGCCAGCAGGTAGACAAGCTGCCAATCCGCGTCATCATCGGCAACCCTCCATACTCTATTGGCCAGACCAGCGCCAATGACGACAATCAGAATGAGCGCTACCTTGGTGAAAAAGGCGTAGATACCCGCATTCAGGAGACATACGTAAAAGAAGGTGGTAAAGTCTCAAGCTCCAAGAGCATGTATGACAGCTACATTAAGGCATTCCGCTGGGCCACTGATCGCATAGGAGAACAGGGCATTGTGGCCTTTGTAACCAATGCCGGCTGGATGGATGCATCAGCCGCCAATGGCATGCGCAAGTGCCTGCAGCAGGAGTTCAGCTCCATTTACATTTACCATCTTAAAGGCAATGCCAGAACCGCAGGAGAGCAACGCAGAAAAGAGGGCGATAACATTTTTGCTATTGGCAGCCGTGCCCCTATTGCCATCACTATCCTGGTAAAGAACCCCGCCTTACAAGGCTCAGGTAGAGTTCACTTTGCCTGTGTTGATGACTACATGTCACGTGAGGAAAAGCTGCTGCAGCTGGCCTCAACCAAGTCAGTGGTCAATGCTGAGCTCTCAGAGATTGTTCCGGATGAGCACAACGACTGGTTTAATCAGCGTCGGGATGACTTTGGTAAGTTCATTACTGTTGATGGCAAGAAAAACAGCGGTATTGCTTGTTTCAATATCTTAAGTTTGGGCATCAATACAGCTCGTGCTGCATGGTCCTACAACTCGTCCTGTGATTCATTAAGCGATAGTTTCAACCGCTGTATCAGTTTCTATAATAAGCATCTGGTTGCAAATGGCCCAGCAGAAGCTAAGTACGACGAGGCACAGATAAAATGGAACCGCTCTCTACTTCAAAGGCTTGATAAAAGACAGCGAGTGTCTGATTTTGACTCGGCAAGCATTGTTTCCAGTGTGTACAGGCCTTTCTTCAAACAGTACCTGTATAACTGTAATGAGTGGATTGATCAGCCATATCAAGTACACAGGCTATTCCCATACAACGGGGCTGAAAACCTTTGTATTACAATCTTAACAGCTCAAGGCAAAGCTTTCAGCTGCCTTATGGTCAATGAGATTCCTGATATTAATATTCATAAGTTCGGCTCTCAGGCACTTCCACGCTATGTCTACACCAGGGCACCTGAGGGCGGGCTCATAGACGAGATTGCAGGTCGTGATGCTGATGAGCATGGTTATGTGCGTACTGATGGCATCAATGCTGAGGCTGTGGAGCACTTCAGGGCTGCTTACCCTGAGCATGCCTCTGAGATTGATGCTGATGCCGTGTTCTACTATATCTACGGCATACTTCACAGTGAGGAGTACCGCACTACCTACGCCAATAACCTGATGAAAGAGCTGCCACGTATTCCGCGCGTAGCAACCTATGAGGATTTCTCTGCCTTTGAGCAGGCCGGCCGCAGGCTTGCTGATCTGCACGTCAACTACGAGTCAGTTGAGCCATATAAAGGCTGTGAGCTTACGGGTATTGGCAGTGGGGACTTCAGGGTCAACAAGATGGCCTATGGTAAGGTCAAAGGCAAGACTGGTGATGCGGGCAAGGACCGCAGCATGATCGTCTACAACAACTCCATTAATGTCAGCAACATACCTTTAGAAGCACATGACTATAAGGTGGCTGGAGTCTCTGCGCTAGACTGGGTTGTTGAGCGCTGCTGCGTCAAGGTTGACAAGGACAGCGGCATCATTAACGACTTCAACGATTATGCGGCTTCAACAGGCGATGAGCAGTACATTCTCAAGCTCATTCTGCGTGTAATAACTGTCTCTCTGGAGACAGTAAAGACAGTCAGGGCTCTGCCAAAGCTGGCCATCAACAAGCTCGATCAGTAGCTGCTTTATGGGCTGGAGGCACTCCAGCAGAGAGCAGGCAACTCCGGCCAGGGCAGCGGTCACTGCTATGGCAGTGGCATGGCAGGCCACATGGTCTTGCCATGCCATTTGAATGCGCCACCTGTCTCAAAGCTGTGAGAAATAATATTGAAATGGCAGCATTTACGGTTATGATAGGGCATATGAGCCGCTGCTGCCTGTCATTCCGGGAATTTGCCATTATGAGCCCTGAGCGCTGGCCCGCATCTTAAGGATGCCTTGCCTTTGGGCTGTTTCCCGTGGCTGTGGGTTAAGGGTTTTCCCGAGGCTGTAGGACTCCGGCCTGCAGGTTAGGCCCTTTGGGGGAGTGAGCAGTGAGCGGCCGATGCGGACTGTAATGGTTTAATGCCGGACTGTCTCCCGGCCCCGCCTGTTCAGACAGTAAGGAGGAAACTTGGCCAGCAGAAAAGTTATATTAGAGACGTCCCGTCTTCTTCTGTGTCGCCTCAGACCAGGCGATATGCCCCTGCTTTCCCGAATTGTGCAGGACGACAGCGTAATGTATGCCTATGAAGGTGCCTTAAGCGACCCCATGATGCACGAATGGATGGACCGTCAGATCAGGCATTACGATGAGTGGGGCTTTGGCCAGTGGGGAATGTGGCTCAAAGACAGTAATGAAATGATAGGTCTTTGCGGTATAACCATGCAGGAATATGAAAACTCGGTAGTTCCTGAAATTGGTTATCTGCTGGCTCACAAATGGTGGCATCAGGGCTATGCCTTTGAGGCTGCCCGTGCCTGCAGAGAGTATGGCTTTAAGCTGCTGGGCTTTACCTCCATGTACTCCATTATCCGTGAGGGCAATACCTCATCAGAGCGCCTTGCCGAGCGCAACGGCATGAAACCGGTGGGCACCAAGATAATTCATTACCGTGGTGTCGACATGAACCACACAGTATTCCGCGTCGACTGCGACTTCGAGCTTAAGTAGCCTCCCGGCCCGACAGCGCAGCAATGCCCGATGCCTCCCGGCCTGGCAGCGCAGCGATGCCCTAAGCCTGCTGTGGCCTGGAGAGGATGAAAATTTACCGTTGCTCAAACCAAAATGGCTGCCCTGAGGCAGCCATTTTTTTGTGCCATTTAATGGTCAATGGCACTGAACTGAGGACAGTGTTCACTGAGACAGTATTATCTGAAACAGTGTGTTCTGTCAGTCCCGGCAGCGCCATGCAGCCTTATGGCCAGCATGGCACCCTGCCGGGGAGGTGCAGGATATACCTGCCTCAGATTACTTTAAGTTGATGGAGTAGAAAGAGTTCTTACCGCCATAGTTGGTGGTACCCTCGAGCTCTTCCTCAATACGGATTAACTGATTGTACTTGGCCAGACGGTCAGAACGGGACATGGAACCGGTCTTGATCTGACCTGCATTGGTACCAACGGAGATGTCAGCGATGGTGGCATCCTCGGTCTCACCGGAGCGGTGGGAAACGATGGCGGTGTAGCCGGCACGCTTGGCCATCTCAATGGCCTCGAAGGTCTCGGTTAAGGTACCGATCTGGTTTACCTTGATTAAGATGGCGTTAGCAACACCCTTCTCGATACCCTCCTTGAGGATGGCAGGGTTGGTTACGAACAGGTCGTCACCTACCAGCTGGCACTTCTTGCCCAGACGGTCGGTCAGCTTCTTCCAGCCGTCCCAGTCGCCTTCAGCAGCACCGTCTTCGATGGAGATGAGTGGGTACTTGTCAACCCATGACTCAAGAACGTCGATCCACTGATCGATGGTGTAGGTCTTGCCCTGCTTGGTGAGCTGGTACTCGTTCTTCTCGGCGTTGTAGAACTCGGAAGAAGCGCAGTCCAGACCGATGCAGATGTCCTTGCCTGGCTCGTAGTTGGCAGCCTTGATGGCTTCCATAATGAGCTCAATGGCCTCCTCGTGGGAGTCGATGGAAGGAGCGAAGCCGCCCTCATCACCTACAGCAGTGGTCATGCCCTTGGCATTGATGATCTTGCGCAGAGCGTGGAAGGTCTGAGCACCCATGCGAACGGCCTCAGCCAGAGATGGAGCGCCAACAGGGATGATCATGAACTCCTGGATGTCCAGGTTGTTGTTAGCGTGAGCGCCACCGTTGATGATGTTCATCATTGGAACTGGCATTTCCATCTTGCCAGAGCCGCCCAGGTAGCGGTACAGAGGCAGACCGGCATCCTCAGCAGAGGCCTTGGCAACAGCCATGGAAACAGCCAGGATAGCGTTGGCACCGAGGCGGGCCTTGGTGTCAGTGCCGTCGAGCTTGATCATGGTACGGTCGATTAAAACCTGATCGCTGGCCTCTAAACCTAATAAGGCTTCACGGATTTCAGTGTTGACATTGGCAACGGCCTTTAAGACACCCTTGCCGTCATAACGGGACTTGTCACCGTCACGCAGCTCGATAGCCTCACGGACACCGGTGGAAGCGCCGGATGGAACGCTGGCACGACCAAAAGCGCCGGAGTCTAATAAAACATCACACTCAACGGTTGGGTTGCCACGGCTGTCAATGATTTCACGGGCTTTGATATCAACAATCGCACTCATGTCTTTATTCCTAATGTTTCTCAAATTGAAGCCTTTATACAGGGCCTTTCCCTGGGGAAAGACACTTCAGAAAACGGCAAAGAGAGCCGTCTTCCTGGCAAAAGGCATAAATACAATGGCGCAGGTCTGAGACTGTTCCTGACTGCCACTGCTTAATCTGTATCTGTGTGTCATCACGCAACGGCTGGCATAAATAGCCAGTCATGCACTCCCATTTGCCCACACACACTGACAGGAGCCAGCACCAGGGCGAGAGATTAAATATCATGATGACTGCATGCATGGCCATTAAATAAATGGCCGCATGGGTGCACACCTGTCAGCAGGCGGGAGCGGACGGCATGTCCGGGCACTTACCCTGACCATTCTCCGGCTTATGAGCCGGAACAGGTGCGCAGCAGAAAACTGGTTGTGAGCCTGCCTGTACGGCAGTTGCAGGATTCAGTCACTCTGAAATTCAGCCATCCATGGTATTGAGGAGCAAGTGTTAGGGGTCTTAATCCTCAGGATTATGGCTGACTCTCAGCAGGCCGGTATCGCATGGCCTGTCTGGATTCTGTGCCTGGCGGTGCCAGGTTTGTATCAGCTGACCAAAGTTATCAGAAAACAACTTGAATTGTCCATAACTGACTTTAGTTAGCCAAAGCTCACGACAAACATTATATCGCTAATATCACCTCATGCAAGTACTTTTGGACACTGATTTTCGGCCTGCAACTGGAGGCAAAAAGTCGCGTCAACTGTGCATTCATGCATGAGCGTTTGCTGACAAACATATGTGATCTGCGTCAGAAACATCTTAAAGCATGCCCCGGCCCCCTGTGAGTGCCCAGCTCGTGGCACTTTCTCATATGGGAAATATTTTCGCTTATGTCTTATATGGATTGACCAGTTTTTTCCGGTGTGCACTCCCACCTTTACAGATCGGGCAATACCAAAGGAAAGGGATTTGTTCGTAAACATGCCCCACATAAGCTCCATAATAGCTGACAAAAGAGCCTGGACAAGGCATATAGCACGCTCCCACCTGCAGGATCATGACAGACAGGATAAGTAGCTGCCGGCATACAAAAAGGATGAGAAGTTGCCCCCGTTGGCAGACAGGACAAGAGGCTGTCCGGCTCGCAGACATGACAAGAAGCTGCCGGCAGGCAAACAGGATAAGAAGCTGCCGGCATACAAAAAGGATGAGAAGTTGTCCGGCTGGCAGACATGATGTGAGGAGATCCATGCACTTAGCGCGGCACATGCAAACGCACGAAAGACGCTGGACTTATAATGCGGGGCCGCTGGTGCGCATGCGCGCATGGCGCGCAAATGCGCTGGCAGATGCAGCAAAAGAACCGCTTTACTCCGGATAAAGATAGGGATAAAGACTCAGAAAGTCATGTTGCCTGGCGCCAGAAAGGGGAAAGACGGAGGTGAGTGGGTGGATCTGGCGCAGGCGTGGCGGCCGCCTGACAGGGCGGTCGTACACAGGCAGGAAGTTATCAGCTGTGGCAGGGCAGGGCGGGGACAGGGCAGAGTATCAGGCAGGACGTGCCGGGCTGGAGTCGTTATCGGCCAGGCAGCAGCCCTCCTGAACGCTGCTGTCGGTCTGACCCGAGGCATGCTTATCAGCCAGAGCGCAAGGAGTGCCATCTACAGGTATCTGCACTGGACCATTACGGCTTGACTCATGACGGGCTGCAGCCTCCTGCAGGGAGTTGAACACGATTTTATTGGCGCTGTCATTAAGATTACGGCGCAGTGATGGATCAATACCCAGACAGGCAGCCAGATTCTCAAGATAGCCCAGCTCCAGGAAATGACTGTTATGCAGCATTACGGCTGAGAGCAGGTACATATCCAGGCTTTCTTCAGGATAACGAACACGGGCTGCCAGCAGTGAAGGGTCGAGATCAATGGTCAGCAGACGGTCAATCTCACCTCTGATATTGCTGTAGAGCTGACGTGGAATAACGGTTTGACAGAAGTCAATCAGGGAATTGTACTCGTCTGTTTCAATGCGACCATCTGCACGCATGGCAAAAATCATGGTCTCGATGATCTGCAGCACAGTCTCATAGAGGCTAGACTCATTACACTCCTCAAGCAGACCGTCAGGGCGCAGCACAGCTGATCTTCTTCTCATCCACTGCTTGAACATGCCGTAAGCCATTACTGCAGCAGTCTGAGCATGTCTGTCATGACGGGACATACTCGAGAGGATCTGCTCATCTGAAAGAAAGTAGGAGTTTTCCTTGCGTTCAGAGCGTCTTAATTCGTCACTTACGCCGGTTTGCTCGCCATCAGTAGACATACTGTTAAGGTCATTACGTCCGCTCAGGGCAGGCATGATCTCGCTGTGAGCGTCGCTGCGACCTGCAGGGGCCATGAAGGTTCCTGACATGGTAGCCGGTACGTTTTCCGAGCCGGCACAGCTCTGCCTTATACGATCATGCGGGGCACAGATATGGGCCCCAATGGTAATGTTGCCTGAGGAGGCGTCAGACTGAGATGGCATAGTAGATACTTTCCTGTTCTATGTTCCCTGGCAAAAAGCTGGCAGCTCTGTCTACCAAATCTGCCAATGGCCCAATATAACGCAATAGACAGATTCTTTGGCACTCTGCACCAATATGTGAAAATTAATGATCAATATGCCCAATTTGTGACCTGACCATACAGGCAAATTAGTCTGTCCATGTCACATACCCACTCCCCGGCCCTAAATGAGCCAGACAAAGTTCCAAATGCGACAGGAATGGCATAGAGTTTCATCCTCATCATCATCGCCACCATGAGCACAGAGCCACTGCAAAGCCAGGCATTGCCCATGAACTTAACGCAATAACGCTTTACAAAACAAAGATGCGCTTAGCCAGTAATAATTAAGGCAGCCCATGGCTGCCTTAATTAATAAAAAGTGCTTTGGAGCTAAACCCATCAAGGCTGCACCATGGCCACAGCACGCCACTGGTATGACGGAGCGGCCCGGGCCGCAGCACCGCACTGGTATGACGGTACAGCTCTTGCCGCAGCACGACACTGGTATGACGATGCTGCCCTGGCCACAGCACCGCACTGGTATGACGGTGCAGCCCTTGCCGCAGCACGGCACTGGTATGACGATGCTGCCCTGGCCACAGCATAGCACTGGAATGACGGAGCAGCCCTGGCCGCAGCATGGCACTGGTCTGACGGAGCCGCCCTGGCCGCAGCCTGGCATTGGTCTGACCGTGCTGCATTGGCCTGACGGCGGCGCCGTCTGCTTTATGTACAGATGCCGGTGCGGCAGGCGTTATGAACTTCAGCGATTGCGGGTAAGAGCTCTTCTAACGCGGCTAAGGGCTCTCATATGCGCTGAAGGGGCTTTTACTGAGTTTTTCATAGCGCCATGCCCTGCTCCATTGCGCCCTTGACTCTGTATGTGAACGTGGGCACCGGAGGTATAAACAGACTCTGAAGAGGCAATGGTACGTGAGGAGCATCCCAGAGGCGCGCTTTCGTCCGGACCACGGGTTAATGCCGTAGTCAGTGAAAGTACATCTGAGTTGAGCATACGATCACGCGATAAGCTGTCCATTGCAGCAAATCCCAGCAGGCTCGACAAGGCCGAGCCATGAGCCGCCCTGCCACTTAAGGTCAGAACATTGTCGCTGCTGTCTACAGCTGTGGAGGCATTACCCTGGCTGCCCCCGCACTGCGGGGTATGGCAGGGGGAGAGGCTCTCATACTGGCCAGCCATAAGGTCATGTTCTGCAGTAACAGCAGCTGCATCAGCCACCGCTACTGCTGCTCCTGCAACGGATCGTGTACCTGCAACGGCTTGTGCACCTGCAACTGCCCCGGCATCATGAGCGCATATGCTTTGGGAACCGGCATAATTATCTGTAGCAGAGAAGGTGTTATCAGTTACGCCCTCTGCAGCAGAGTTCTTACGCCCTGATTTCCAGAATGCTCTGAGCAGTCTCTTGCGACGTGAGCCGGTCTTTTGAGAGTCTGCATTAGCAGTGATATCGCCTGACCTTTCACCAGCAGTGACAGCACCTGAACTGTCAGCATCAGTGACAGTAGCTGCCCTTGAGTCATTATCGGCAATGGAATCAACTGCACCGAAGCTGTTATGACTGTAGTTCATGACCTCAGCGTTAAGGGTCGACTCATTGCCTGATGAATGTACAGACTTACCCGCTGTGCCTGCTGTTCCGTCAGTGCCTGCAGCTGCGCTTGCTGAGGCTGAAGTTGACGCTTCAGCATCCCGGGCTGCCTTCTTCTTTCTGCAGCCATATGCTGAGCCCAGCAGGGAAGTAGCGGTACTGCCGCCTGAGCGGACTACTGAAGCCGATACCAGCTCAGACTCACTGTCAGCAGATTTAACTGTATGAGCCTGAACGCCATTTTCAGAGCCTGTGTCATGAGATGACAGCTCATCAGTATGTGACAGATCCATGGCAGAATCAGATGATGTGTGCCCTGATCCTGCATCTGAGCAGTCAGTATGGTCAAGGACTGAATCTACAGTCCTGGCATCTACTGCACATACTTCCTCAACATCGCAGATGCTTTCCATAACACAGTGCTCTGCAGCCAGAGAAGAGCGCTCATTGTCAGCTGAGGTGTTTTGCTTTGCATCATCTGCAGAAACAGCCAGAATATGACGCATCAGACTGCGCAGCCCGTCATCAGAGCCGGCAGCACCAGGACTGTCATCACAATCGCTCAAACTGCCATAAGAACGCACATCATCACGGGCAAAAGGCTCGCTGTATGGCATGGACATTGACTCCATGACAATACGTTCATGCTGCTCGCTCAGCTGTATGTGGGCATCGCGATGAGAAGCTACGCCTCTGTCAAACGAGGTTACTACAGCTGCAGCACGCACTGAAGCTGCATAGTCGTGACCGTCACGACTGCCACGGCTGGTTGATGAGTTACCAGTCAGGGTATCAGAGTGATACCACGGCGATGGCATGGCACCACCACAGAAAGTTGCACGGGCAGCGTCAATACCACGCAGCTCACTGGCAAGACGCACACTGAGATTGCTGTAGTATTCATCAGCGCCATCTTGAGAGGCATCGTGTTCAGAACCTGAAAAGTCAGCAGCGGCCAGCTTCTGATGAAGTCCGGCAGAGTGCTCAAAGGATGAAGATAATGGAGACTTAACCCTGACGCATACCTGATGAGCGCGCGTGGCCCCAGGCGCATTTGCAGCGCCTGCTGCGCCGGCAGCTCCGCACGCACCTGCTGCGCCGTAAGCTGCACCTGCATCACCCTCATGACATGCAGTCACTGCTGTATGACTTTCAGACAGTGAGCTGGCCGCCTGCCTGGTAATAAAGCCATCAGGACGCAGAGAGTGAAATGGAGGCAGGTTCTTGAAAAAGTCAGCAGTTTCCTTGAGACGGCGACGGCTTCCAGAGGATGCCTGAACCGGATTGATGTACTCACGGGAAGCAGCACGAAGCATTCTGCCTTCAGGGCGCTCCTCACTGTTGCATTCCTGGCCCGGGACGACAGCTCCTGCACTGGAGTGCATCCTGCTTGCAGCAGGTAAACAGCTGCTATGTGCACAGACAGCAGAGGACAGAGCATGAGCGGCATACCCGGCATGAGCAGCCGGACCGCCATGAGAAGCACAGCCGGCAGCACCTGCTGTGGCTACATCGCTGCTGACAGTGTTCTTGCCTGTGTGGACATGGTCCCCGTCAACCTCACGGGTTGCTACAGTGCTGTACATGACATCTTCCAGGCTGCCACCTGGAATAACAGCCTGAGCAATGAACGATGAAGTAGAGGCCGGGACATCATAATGCAGGGAGTATGAACCTTCAGCCGCATCTGCCTCGTGATCACGACGCAGATAACGCCAGTCCTGAAGATGGCGTGATTTTTCGTTTATACCTGAAAGTTCCAGCATATGCCTGAGGCGCACCAGGCCTGCGGCAAGAGGAGCGGAGGAAAGAAATTCAGACATGGAGCGGCCGTTGTGGTCGTGATCTGCACCCTGTGCAGAAATGAACGGCTGCTGAATATTATTAGAATCTGCCATAGCAATAACTTCCTGGCATGGCATAAGGTCAGCGCAGAGCGCTGGTTATGCCGCTGTTCCCTCTTTCTCGACTGAATATCCTGAAAACATCAGGACCTGGACTACAGCTGGCGCCAGCCTTTAAAGGCTGGGCAGTGCTGAAAAAGTCATTTCGCCGACCCGGCCGGGCCTGAGACGAAAGGAAAGATTTAAGGACCTGAACTGCCTGTCTGAATAATGGTGCAGGAGCAGCTGTCCTTAAGCAGGGAACAAATTCCTAAAGCAAAAGATCGGAACTGACACAGGGCAGGAGAAAACCCGAAGAAAACTCCTCAGACTGTGTCCTTATGATTGCTGTCAGGTATGTTACCTGACTTAAGTCATGTCCAGGTTCCGTCCCAGGCAGGTATCTGCATCAGATCAGCATAGACCACAGCTGATTCTGCCCTGTATTGAGGCTGCCTCAAGGCAGCATCATTTACCCAATTTCCGCTCTGCCAGAATACTGGCAGAAGCTTTATGTGTACTGAACCTTGATGGTACGCAGTGATTCAGTCGACGCTCAGACAGTTAAGGTCGTATGACAAAGCTCACACGAACTCAGCTGTCGACTGTCAGTTTATATGTACCCATGTTCGACGCAAACTAAACCCCGGTGATTATCTGCAAATAATCGCCTTAAGCCCCCAAAAATCGCTTTTGCAGTAGATATATGCACCATATTAAAGCTGTTTTCAGCCCCCAATGAGCATATTTGGTGACTTGCAAGTTACAACAGTTTGCAGGCCGGGCGGATGGTCAAAACTCAGAAACAAATCAATATTGCGATTATCGCAGTTGCGCCCCACAAACAAATGATAAAAAGATGCATCAGCATGATCAATATACTAAAAGTATATCTGCATCACGTTCTGACAATTTAATAACAGACAACATGTATGTAAACGTAATCTCATGCGGGATTCTGCTCCATACATCGACTGACAACGAACCATAAAACATACAATTTTGAAGAGATCATACAAGCTCCCGACACCCGCCGCGCGTCCAGTCCAAAATGCAAATCATCAGCCCCTGATCTGAAGCTTAAGTACAGCTCAATATAGCCTGGGTATCGGCCCCAAAAACGACTTTTGCAACACCGAACCCTGCCATTGCTTCCCTGCCCCATCTGCACATACCAGCATGCCTTGTGACCGTCGTATCACTCCAGAGACAATTACCATGCACAGCCGTCATCTTAAGACAGCTACATATACATCATCATAATACTTTGTAAAGTATATTTTACAAAGACATGGCTGCTTATAAAGCATACGTAGCTGGAGTATTAAGCGCTCTCCATTTCATACAGACGCTTCAGTGTTCCCGCATGGCACCGTTATCATCTGAAGATTCTTCAGACGTCTGATTAAGCTTCGAAATGTAATTCACAACCTTGTTCCTGGCCATGTCATCATCAAGTCCGGCATCCCTGAACAGGGAAAAATACTCCCAGTCACTGCAAAGGTTCACCTGACAGATAATCGCAGATAAATGTCCACATGCTGTCCTTAAATACAGCGAAGGCAGCTCTAAAGCTGCCTTTGCTTATAAAGTGAGTAAGAAAATGACTTACTACACAACATAATACTTTATAAATCATTTACATGCACATTAAACTGGAGACTCATAGCGTTACCTGCACTCCCTCTTCCATGCGCATCAGCGGCACTGGCCAGGAAGGCAGTGCTTACGGCCGCCTTTTTTGAGGTGACCTGGTGGAATCTTGCCATGCTTATCATACACATGAGCTGGACCGCCCCCACCTGGACGTACATCAGGGCCACTGACTTTTACACCGGCTCCGGCACTTATAGAGCAGCCGGTGAATGCAAAAGCTGAAACTGCGATTACTGCCACAGCTGAAACAACCTTAAGGTGCTTCTTGAGCTTATTGCCTGAAGAACTGGTACTGTCCATGGCAGAATAACGAACCCTTTCACTCATATAAAGCTCCAAACCATCATGAGAACAGACTGATAACCCTGAAGCATAGCGGGCACAAAGCATGATGTACTAAGCAGTATATTGCACTAAACCTGGAACAGGCTCAGGACAGGAGCGCAGCAGTTCCTGCAACACCATGCAATGCCATGCAATGCCATGCAATGCCATGCAGTGCCATAAGCGCCAGGGAGCATCAGCAAGATCAATCCGCTCCATGACTGCTTGAGACGCCTGAACTGGTAAATGCCATCATGACGATCCGCCTGATGCACCTACATAAATTCCGTCCCCAAACACAATCATTCCACCTGCGCTTACAGAGCATCCTGAAACAGTTAGAGCCAGCAGTGCTGCAATTGCAAATGATACAAAATATTTTGTAATGAAACTTAACGTAAAAGAACTGTCATACCGGTGATTCCTGTATGAACGACCACTGCATGATTTGATGACCATTACCCTCCCCCTGTCATTAAACTCTGACTGGACGATTCTCGGACACAGTCATGAGTTATGCCAATATGTATCTGTCTAACGGTTAATACTCATGCTTGTTAAGTTGAACACCCGGCACAAACCTACGCTATTACAGTCATGAAGTTTTACTGACTAAAACAATATACCTTTGAATCACTTTATAAAACAAACAGGATGGTATTTATTCAGGCACTGGTGCAATCTCATACATACGTTGTCATTTCCTAAACTGCTAAGCAGATATCGCCCCAGACTAATTTCAGCTGACTGATACGGCAGGCTCAATTCACTGTTCAAATGCGCAATAAACTGGTTCTTTCTGCCATTTATAGACGCATGCCATAGCATGCAGGGACTTAATAACTTGCAGTGTATTGCCATTACCTGCTCAGGGTTGACCGTGATGTCAGGTACTAAGCAGGCATGCTCTGCGTTGACCGCGATGTCCAGGACTAATCTTGCCTGCTCCGGGCTGACCGCGATGTCCGGGACTAATCTTGCCTGCTCCGGGCTGACCGCGATGTCCAGGACTTAGCTGGCATGCTCCGGGTTGACCGCGATGTCCAGGACTTAGCTGGCATGCTCCGGGTTGACCGCGATGTCCAGGACTTAGCTGGCATGCTCCGGGTTGACCGCGATGTCGGGGACTAACCTTGCCTGCCGGGGGCAGGGCTGAACTGGTACTGACGAGATGGCTCAGGGGCTTATGCGTGGCGATTGCTCTTTTGCAGCGCCCTGATGTGACAGAAGGTCTCTGTCGCAGGACAGAGACCTTCCTCAAGTATATCTGAGCCATGCTCAGATATGGACTGTTCTTCGGGCACCATGATGACATGGTGACCTTGATTAATTCCAGCCAGTGGCCTCACGCAGACCGTCAGCAATGTCAGCTGCAGTAGGAACTACAGTAACGCCGGCATCACGCAGAGCCTGCTGCTTGGCAATGGCAGTTCCCTGAACACCTGAGATCAGGGCACCGGCATGGCCCATGCGCTGGCCTGGAGGGGCAGAGGCACCTGCAATGTAGGAGACCACAGGTTTGGTCATGTTTTCCTTGATCCAGGCAGCGGCTTCCTGCTCTGAAGTACCGCCGATTTCACCGACCAGCACTACAGCCTCAGTCTGAGGATCCTCCTCAAAGAGCTTGAGCATGTCGACAAAGTTGGAACCCTGAACAGGGTCACCGCCAATACCTACACAGGTAGACTGGCCGAAACCGGCATCAGTAGTCTGCTTTACGGCCTCATAGGTGAGAGTACCGGAGCGGGATACGATACCTACCTTGCCCTTGCTGTGAATGGAGCCAGGCATAATGCCTACCTTGCACTCACCAGGAGTTACTACACCAGGGCAATTAGGGCCAATGAGCAGGGAGTTGGACTGACGCAGACGGGCCTTTACACGCAGCATATCGATTACCGGAATACCCTCGGTAATACAGATAATAATCTCCATACCGGCATCAATGGCCTCAAAAATGGAGTCAGCTGCAAATGGAGGTGGCACGAAAATCATGGAGCAGGTGGCATGGGTCACGTCCATGGCTTCACGTACGGTATTGAATACTGGCAGACCTAGATGGCTGGAGCCGCCACGGCCAGGAGTTACGCCGCCTACGAGCTTGGTGCCGCAGTAGGCCAGACACTGCTCAGAGTGAACTGTACCCTGAGAACCGGTAATACCCTGACAGATGATCTTGGTATCTTTATTAATGAGAATACTCATGTCAAAACCTTCTTTTAGCTACGGCAATGGATCAGCATGCAGCCTTCTGTACTGCTGCAAGGGCGGCTTCACGTAATCCGTGAACTGAAGTAATGTTCAGGCCGCTGCCCTGAAGAATGGTTGCACCATCTTCAGCGTGGTTACCCTCAAGACGGACCACTACAGGAACATCAGTTCCTACCTCATGAACGGCGCCGAGAATACCTTCGGCAATCAGGTCACAGCGGACAATACCACCGAAAATGTTGACCAGAATGCACTTTACATTCTTGTCTTCAAGAATGATCTTGAAGGCTTCCATTACTCGCTCTTTAGTGGCGGTACCACCTACATCAAGGAAGTTGGCAGGTTCACCGCCACAGGCCTTGATGATGTCCATGGTACCCATGGCAAGACCGGCACCGTTAACCAGACAGCCGATGGAGCCATTGAGAGGCACGTAGGAGAAGTTGGATGCTACTGCACGTGCAATACGCGGATCTTCCTGAGATGGATCATCAAGATCAAGAAACTCCGGATGACGGTACAGTGAGTAGGAGTCAATATTTATCTTGGCATCCAGACATAACAGAGAACCATCAGTGGTTACAGCCAGCGGATTGATTTCGACCAGGGAAAGATCCTTGTCAAGGAATGCGCGGGCAATACCCATGAAGATTTTGGCAAATTCGTTGACCTGCTTGCCCTTGAGACCCAGCTTGTAGGCAAGAGCACGGCCCTGATAAGGCTGAGGGCCCATCAGCAGATCGATGTTCACACGATGGATGTGAGTGGCATCCTTGGCAGCCATCTCCTCAATAGAGACACCGCCCTCAGCTGCCATAATGGTCAGATTGGAGCTGGTGCGGTCAATGGTGGCACCTACATAAAGCTCACGTACTGACTCAGTGGCACGCTCAATAAGAATACGGGAAACCAGCTTGCCCTCAGGACCAGTCTGGCTGGTGACCAGTCGGGCACCGAGCCACTTGGCGGCAAAAGCCTCTGCTTCAGCCGGGGTGTTCACAACGGCAACGCCGCCAGCTTTACCACGGGCACCGGCATGGACCTGACATTTACATACAAATGGGCCCGGGGCCAGTTCATAGGCAAACTTGCCAATACCAAGGGCTTTGGTGCTGATACGGAAATCAGCAATTGGCAGTCCGTAAGAGCGTAACAGCTCCTTTGATTGATACTCGTGTAAGTTCATATGACACCTTATCCCAGTTTTGCAGAGAAAAACTGCGTTGACTGGATGCTCAGGCAAGAGCCCGGGCACTGGAATTAATATTAGCGGCGGGATGCAGTCACAGCCGTATATTGTTACTACGGCCTTACAGGGTGCATTAACACAGCTTCAAGTGCGTCATGCCATATATGGTTTGCAGGGATACAACTGCAGGTGACTGCAGACCTTATGGTCTGAATAAACCGAAAACCAGCTTCAAAAACAGTAATTGTGCTGCCAGCCTGCCATCAGGTCAGGCTCTGTTCAGCCACAGTCTATAGTCTGTGTGAGCGGCTTTGCTGTGGCCCCATTATAGAGGCTGAAATTTACAAAAATAAGGGCAACAAATCCCCGATTTTCGCCCAAAAGTCCTGGTATAAATGCAGGGGGTGCAAATTAAATGCGATATACAAGCCATTTACTCATGTGGCTCCGCGCGCCGATTTGTCCTGTCAGCAATAAAGTCAAAATATGCTTATTGGAGCAATATGCACTGCATTGATGCATGATATGCATTACCATCCCATCCAAGCACAGATATAGTGCAACACTGCGCATAAAGTATGCAGCAAATACCCAGGATAGCTCCACGCAGTTATTCCACTCACACCAGCCCCAAATCACCTTACACAGAGGTCTGAGCGCTACTGCTTACCAGCAACACCTGGCCGCGTTCTGACACTGCTCCTGCTGCACTGAGCCTTGCCGCTGCTCAGGAGCCACTTCCTGGCTGTCTTTTGCCAGGGACATCACAGTGAGAGCAGGCGGCAGCTGCAAACAAAAGCGGCCGTTGCTGCCAGCAAAAACTGGAAACAACGGCCGCATTTTCAGCCGACAATATGAGCTGCTGAGGCTTCATAAATCCTGGTATGAGGGACTGAGACTATCAGTCACGCTAAGGAGCCAGAGACTTTATCGCTCCCGGCATGAGGCCAGAGGCTTTATCGTTCCCGGCATGAGGCCAGAGGCTTTATCGTTCCCGGCATGAGGCCAGAGGCTTTATCGTTCCCGTCGTGCGGGCCTGAGCCTGTCAGCCCCGGTTCGTGCCTGTGAATTGATTCAAATTGGGCTGAAGTGAAGTGCAGTTTACTTAGAGAATGTTCTTATGCATCTCATGGTATTCAGGCATGGTGCTGATGAAGCTCTTGAGCCGGAGTGCTTCCTCAATGGAGATATTGTCGAGATTGACATGAAGTACCGGCTCTGATGGCAGGCGCAGATAATCTCCATAACAGCTGGTAAGGAAGATATCGCTGTTGGCTGGAGCGCTCAGACGGCGGTTTTCAAAGGTAATCTTGCGTACCGGCAGCACATCATTCATGTCAAAGGCATTGCAGGTAACTGAGCTGTGGCAGAAGCCCAGAGAGAAAAAGAGCACAGGATTGCGACAGGCAGAGTCCGGGCGCAGGTAAGGTACCTTCTTGATGGTAAGGTCCCAGAAGCTCTTGTGATAGGCTTCAATATCCTTTTCCCTGAGCTCCTTATTGCCATTGGCATGCTCACTGGTGACATGACGCAGACGGCGGGTAAAGGCCATTCGCTGAGAAAAGTTGAGGTGGTGATACATGATGTCATAGCAGAAGACATCAACGCAGATATAAGGTATGTCCTTATGCCTGACCTTAATCATGTTCCAGACGCCATTGTCTGACGAGTACAGAGCTGCGCTGATGCCATCAAGAGCACAGCGCTCATTGAATACAGCAATGAAACGCTCATAATCGGCGCGGGCAAGGAAGATATCTATATCATCATCCCATGGGACAAAAAGGCCATTACGGGCAGCTCCTATGAGAGCTCCGCCACAGAGAAAGTACTCAAGACCGGCAAGAGCGCAGACGCGGTCTACCTCCTCCATAATCTTCAGGGAGCCCAGCTGGATATAGCGTAAGTAGCCAGTTGCCTGAACACTGACAGCATCGTGAGATCTCAGGTAGTTGTTAACCGGAGTAATCACATCTCTTACTTTGATAATGTCTTCCATAGCAAACCTGCATCAAAAATCACGTTACAGCGCAAAACACCTGACATCCAGCCCCCTTGCCAGGGTCAGCCCCATTGAAAACCCAATTGCCGGGGCGACGCCTGCATCATTGCCAGCGCCATTGCCAGGGGCATTGCCAGCCTCATTGCCAGCGCAATTGCCAGGGGCATTGCCTGCATCATTGCCAGCACCATTGCAAGCAACATCGATAAGGTCGAGGTCAATGGCAGCGCCCGAAGTACAAGGCCGGCCGTGCCTTTAAAGCTGACATCGCAGAACTGCAGTGGTGTTTTACTTTGTCAGTTTACTTTCTAAAACAAATTATGAATCATACAGCAAAAAACAGCTCTCTCTATCTTTGCCTCTTGCTGCATGACAGGTCAGTGGATTATAGATTAATTCGCGCTGCAAGCCAAAAATCAATCGCGCAGAATCAATATTTACGACTGGCATAGCGCAGTTTACATGCTCAAGTGGTGATCCGCTTTACATTTTGAGGACTAAAACAGTGTGCATTTGTGCACTGTATGGCATTCCTGTATCTGCGCGATTTGATTTGTCGTATGCCTTGTCTACAATATATCCATACTCTTATAAACCTCCCGCCAGCACGCACTGATGCGGACTTTTATGTGTCTGTGCCGACAGAAACCAGTTCGGACTTACATCAATGCATCAGCAATCTGATACTGAACATTCAGGTCAGATACAGGACCTGGCCAGGCAGGCCTGCCGTGGAGGCAAGGTTACTGGCAACTGAGGGCTGCCATATGCTGTACCGGGCCTGTGCGGTATGGCAATACTGGTCGAGAGGGAGTAAGGCATCACTGGTACGCCTGTTTGTGACAGTTACAGCTGCTGCAAAGTGATGTTTTTTAGTTGGCGCTTCGGTGCTTAAGCAAATGATGCTCTGCGCTGTCTGCGGCAATGAACTGTTGGAGATTGAAAAGATGGGAAAAGATTTACCTGATTTATTAAAGCCATTTGAGGGCCGCCTGAATCCGTGCAATGAGCTCACCTTTTCACTGCAGACAGTTAATGCCGAAGCGGTCAAAGGAGCTTTTGCCAGCAAGGGTGAACAGTCTGCATCCGCGTCATCATGCGATTGTGGCGCCGGATCCGGCTCCAGTGGCAGGCGTTGTCTGCCATCAAAGAACCAGGCTCTGATTATTGGAGGAGCTTTTGTCGATACTACTTTCATCCTTGATGAGATGCCTGTCAGAGGCGGCGATTCTTATGCTCGGGTAGAGAAAATCAGAGTAGGGGGATGTGCCTGGAATGTAGCCCATGTGCTGCGTATTCTCGGTCAGCGCCCAGGGGTGCTTATACCTGTTGGTGATGGTCCAAACTCGGAACTGGTGTCAGCACGTGTCCGCAAGGACGGATATGACGAAAGCTCCATGGTAATTGTGCGCGACAGCACCTACGATTGTGCTCAGTGCATGTGCTTTGTAGACAGGGAAGGCGAGCGTACTTTCATTGCCGTACCAGGCATTGAAAATCATATGAAGAGCTCCTGGCTGCAGCGCATCGACTTTACCGGACACAAGGTTATCTACCTGTGCGGTTTTGATTTGTGTGGCGACAATGCCATGGTCTACGCTCAGGAGCTGGCAAATCGCATGGACATGGATGCCCTGCTCTTTATCGATGCCGGAGCCCGCGTCAATCATATAGGCAAAGAAGGCTTTGATATGCTTATGTCCTTAAAGCCAATGCTGCACCTGAATCTCATGGAACTTGAGATGATGAGCGGAACCAAAGACATAGCTGCCGGCCTTGATTACCTGGAAAGCCTGACCTCGCGCCCTGTAGTTCTGACTCTGGACCGCTATGGAGCCATGGCCTCATGGAAGGGCAAGTTCTACTACTTCCCTGTTACCCCGGCCCCTGTGGTTGATGCAACCGGAGCCGGAGACTGCCACAGTGCCGGCATTATCTCCCGACTCATGCACGGAGAGAATCTGGCCAGCGCCATTGTCTTTGGCAATCAGCTGGGCGGACTGAGCATAGGTCAGTACGGTGCCCGACTCCACCTGCCAGATCATTTCGGCATGTAAAAGCCGCACCAGCCTGCCCATGGGGTCATCCACAGTCTCCGCTGCGCCAGCGTTCTCAAGCCCATGAGCATGAACGAATACCAGGGCTGCACAGGACTCAGTTGAGCCAGAGCCAGAATGAAGCGTTCAAAACATAACGCAGCCCCTGTCACCAGACCCCAAAGGGCCATGCCTTAAAGCATGGCCCTTTGACATTGTCAGGCATACGTATTCAGGCCCGATCAGAGCCCAGCCCCAGCGCATAAACTCCATGCATCCAGCCAGGTATGCACTCACCGGGTGGCTGAACAAGCCTTGCTGGCAGCATGCCAGCGGCTGCGTGCCAGCGACTGCATGCCAGCGCTGTGTGCCAGCTCCTGCGTGCAGGACAGATATTGCTCACAGGGTGTGGCTGGCCTCGTGCTCAGATCGTGTACTGAGTATGCATACAATCATGCACATATCGGACAATTCTGGCTGATTAATGCGACTTATTAGCTGTAATTGATACTGCAGAGATGCTCATCTATTGTGATAAGGTCGACAAAACTGAATAATACTGGTGCATAATAGGGCGTTTTCCCCTAAACGCGGTATGCTTTTGGTGCAGATACTGCTATAGGTACCCAATTTGGTTCTATAATGGTGCGTCTATATCTGCGTTTTTGGCCCGGGCTGTTTTTACGGTTTTGAGGCTGTTTCAGCAGATTATCAAAGACACTGTTTACCTGAGACATGTACCTGCGGCCGCCACTGAAAACTTTTGTTTTTCCCCTGTGGAGCAGGCCCGGTCGGGTCGATGGATGCTGATTTACTGGCCACCTGGCAGACGCCTGACGGCCTGAGCGCAGGCAGGGCTGCCATATTGATAATGCCTGCCTGTCTGTCACTGCGGTCCGCTTCTGACTTCCGGACATAAATTGTCCGTACCTGTCCTGCCGACCTTAATTGCTTTACTGCTGCCTTTGCGTGCCTGTGTTTACTCAGACATAGGCATGAGCACTAAACAGGTCACCTGGCCCGTTTACCTGGTCTCGTGCCTGTAATCCGGCCCATGTCTTTGTGACTGTGGCGCCCCGGGTCTGTGTTGCGACGGTGAAGTTAACCTTACCTCAAGCTGCTGTCCTGTGCATTGAGCCTGCAGGGTCCTTTAGCCGTGCGGCAATGCTGCAGGCAGTATGCAGGTCATACCAAACTAATTAACCAGCCTGTACAGAGCTGTTTCAAAGAAGAGCATGTCTGTCTGTAACGGGCCCATCCTGTCAGCCCTCTGGCAATTTCCGGAGATACAGGGTTGGTCACTAACAGATAAGGGCTCATATCGGCCTTGGCTCAGCCTGTCTGTGGAGATGTAATTCATGAGCACTGTAAATGATCAAAGCAAAAAGCGACTGAGAATCGCCATGCAGAAGTCCGGTCGCCTGACCGATATGACTGAGCGCTTATTCAAAAGCTGCGGTATCAAAATTAACGAGAACCGTGATCATCTCCTCGCTCATGCTGAGAACATGCCGATTGATATCCTGCGTGTCCGCGATGATGATATCCCTGGTCTGGTTATGGATCATGTAGTTGACTGGGGTATTGTAGGTCAGAACGTTCTTGAAGAGACTGCCATGCAGCGCAAGATTGACGGCCTGCCAACAGGCTACAGTGAGGTCTGCAAGCTGCGTTTTGGCGACTGCCGTCTGGCTCTGGCCATCCCTGCCGAGCAGGATTGGAACTCTCTTAAGGATCTCGAAGGCAAGAAGATCGCCACCTCCTATCCTCACCTGCTGCGCCGTGCACTGTCCGCCCAAGGCGTTAACTTCAAGAGTGTGCTGCTTACCGGATCTGTTGAGGTAGCTCCACGAGCCGGTCTTGCCGATGCTATCTGCGATCTGGTAGTTACAGGTGCTACTCTTCAGGCCAATGGTCTGCGTGAGGTAGAGACTATTTACGAATCCCAAGCCGTTATTATCGGCCGTGACCAGGAACTCTTCCCTGAAAAGAAGGCCCTGGCTGACAAAATTCTCACCCGTTTAAATGGTGTGCTCACCGCCCGTGACTCCAAGTACATCATGATGAACGCCCCTCGTTCCCGTCTCAAGGAGATTACTGCCCTGCTGCCAGGAGCAGAGAATCCATCCATTATTGAGCTTGAGGGCGATTCTGAGCGCGTAGCCATGCACGTAGTCTCCCGTGAAAAGGTCTTCTGGGAGACCATGGAAAGCCTCAAGGAGCTCGGTGCCACCTCCATTCTGGTAGTACCAATCGAGAAGATGCTCGACTAGCAGACGGCAGCCATGGCACAACCGGCCGTAGGCCGCTGTCGGCCATCCATGCACAGGCCCCTTTAAGCCCCGATGGCACTGGACCTGTGCAGCTGCAAAATAAGAATTTTCAGCCGCATGTGTTAAATGCCCTGACCTGAACCAGCGTAATAGTCAGGGGCCATGGCAAGGCCCATGGCAGTGGCTATAGCCACGAGCACGACCATGGCTGTGACTGCGCCTTTAGGCGTAGCGAGATTGCAGCCGAGGCTGCGCCTGTTGCCTTGTCATGGGCTGTGCCCATGGGCACGGTCTGAGGACGCATGTGGTTTATCTTATGGTGAGAATTATGGATATTATTGAGTGGAGCAGCCTTGATGAGGCTGCCCGAAAGGCCTGCCTTAAGCGCCCGGCTCAGGAGAGCGAGGGATCTGTTCACTCCATTGTCAAAGACATTATCAGCAATATCAGAGCCCGTGGTGATGAGGCTCTGCTTGAGTATTCACGCACTCTGGACAAGTGCCCTGATGGACAGCTGCAGCTTACCGAAGAGGAAATTGCCCTGGCCTGCGAGCGCATTGATCCTGAGCTTAAACAGGCCATTGATGATGCCTGGGAAAACATAACTCTTTTCCACAGTGCCCAGAAGCCAAATCACGTTACTGTTGAGACTGTACCTGGTGTAGTGTGCCAGACTGCCACTCACCCTGTTGAAAAGGTCGGTCTGTACGTGCCTGGCGGTTCAGCTCCTCTGGTTTCCACAGCCCTTATGCTGGGCGTACCTGCTCAGATTGCCGGCTGTGAAGAAGTGGTACTGACCTCTCCATATCCGATGTCTGAGGGCATTATTTACGCTGCTGTCAAATGCGGTATTACCCGAATCTTCAAGATGGGCGGCGCCCATGCTGTTGCTGCTCTTGCCTATGGCACCCAGAGCGTTCCCAAGGTGCACAAGATCTTTGGCCCGGGCAATCAGTTTGTGACCATGGCCAAGCGTCTGGTCAGCGAAGATGCTGAGGGTGCAGCCATTGATATGCCGGCCGGTCCTTCAGAAGTACTGGTAATTGCTGACCAGACAGCCAATGCTGACTTTGTGGCTTCCGATCTGCTCTCTCAGGCTGAGCATGGCCCTGACAGCCAGGTAGTAGTGGTATCAGACAGCCGTGAGCTGCTTGAGCGTACCAGCAAGGCCATTGATGAGCAGCTGGCTGCGCTGCCTCGCCGCGAAATTACTGCTGTTGCTCTGTCAAAGAGCCGCATGATTCTCACCAGCAGCATCGACGAGTGCATTGCCATTTCCAACACCTATGCCCCTGAGCATCTGATTGTTCAGACCGCTGATCCTCACGCTCTGGTGGGCAGACTGCGCAATGCCGGATCCATCTTCCTTGGTGCATGGACCTGCGAGTCCATGGGTGATTATGCCTCTGGCACCAATCACACCCTTCCTACCTATGGCTACGCCAGAACAGCGTCTGCCCTTGGTACCGATGATTTCCGCCGCCGCTATACCATTTCCTGCGCCACTGAGCAGGGACTGCGCAATATCGGCCGTACTGTAGAGATTCTGGCCAATGCCGAGGGACTTGATGCCCACCGCAATGCCGTGACCCTGCGCCTGAACAGAATTGGCCGAAATGAGGGCGAAGTTGCTCCGGCCTGCTGCAGCGCAGCCTCTTCATCAGAAAAATCAGACAGCAGTGCTTCCGTAAGCTCCAGATGCTGCGGCTGTGCACAATAAACAAGGAGAGCAAATGACTGATTTAAACAAGCTTGCCTGCAAGCATGTCCAGGATCTGGTGCCTTATATGTCAGCCCGCCGTATCGGCGGTCACGGCCATACTTTTCTCAATGCCAATGAGTCACCAAAGTCCGAATTCTACATTTTCAACTCCACCACTTTAAACCGCTATCCTGACTGCCAGCCTTTCGAGGTTACTCAGGGCATGGCCGACTATACAGGCCTGACCCGTGATCAGGTTCTGGTCTCCCGTGGTTCTGATGAAGCTATTGGCCTGTTAATCCGCACCTTCTGCGAGGCAGGCGAGGGCGTTGTAATTGCTCCTCCTACCTATGGCATGTACGAAATTGCAGCCAACACCAACAATGCTCTGGTGCACCGCGCCCGTCGTAATGACGATTTCACTTTAAGCGCCGATGCCATTGCTGCTGCCATCAACGAAGCTCCATTTAAAGTCAAGCTGGTCTTTATCGACAGCCCTGCCAACCCTCTGGGCATTCTCTTTGACCGTGATGAGCTGACAAAGCTTATGGGGCAATTCCCTGAGGTGCTTTTTGTCATGGATGAGGCCTACATTGAGTACTGCCCGGAAGCTACCTGTGTGCCTCTGCTAGGCCAGTATGACAACCTGGTTATCACCCGCACCCTGTCCAAGGCTTTTGCCCTTGCCGGCATACGCTGCGGCTTTACCCTTGCTCACAAGGACATCATTGCCCTGATGACCAAGGTTATTGATCCATACCCTGTACCTGATCCTGTTGCTCAGATTGCACGTCAGGCTCTTGCTCATGGCGGCGTAGACCTCATGAAGCAAAGAGTAGCAAAGACTCTGGAGCTGCGCGAAAAGCTGCGTGAGAATCTGCAGGCCCTGCCATCTGTAAAGCGCGTGCATCCAAGTGAGGCCAACTTCCTGCTCGTAGAGTTTGAAAACGGCCCTGCTGTCTTTGAGAGCATGCTCAAGAAAGGCATTATCCTGCGCTCTTTTGAGAGCAAGCCAGGCCTTGAAAATCATATCCGTATTACTGTGGGCACTCCAGAAGAGCTCGATGAGGTCATGCGCGTTCTGACCTCCATGTAAGTCCGGCCCTGACACAGTCCCAATGCCGATCTCCTGGCAGCCGCCTTCACAATATACACAGGCCAGACTGCCAGCAGCAGCGGCTGTGTCAGATGAATACACTATGCTCCGTACAATAGCTGCAGCCCTGGCTGCAGCAGCTGCCCCAGCGCAGCCTGACAGCCCGGCCTGCAAACCCGGCTGCCAAGCCGGGATAAGCTGCACGGCCGGCATCCCCGGCTAAGCTGCACGGATGGCAAGCCCGGCTAAACTGTCAGGCTGGCAAGCCCGGCAGTCGGCGGACTGGCCATCAGAATTGTCCGGAGCCCGGAACACGTTAGAGATTGTCTGTTTTGAAAAAGTATCTGTTTATTGACCGGGATGGCACCATAGTCTGTGAGCCTCATGACTATCAGGTCGATGCTCTGGACAAGGTGGTCTTCTTTCCCCGTGTTATTCCTGCTCTGCTCAAACTTGCTGATATGGGCTATACCATGGTCATGGTTTCCAATCAGAATGGTCTGGGCACTGATGCATTTCCTCTCAATACCTTTACTCCAGCCCACGAGCATATAGTCAACACTCTGGAATCTCAGGGCATAAGCTTTGAGCAGATTCTTATCTGCCCGCACATGCCTGAGGACAACTGCCAGTGCCGTAAACCTGCTCTGGGACTGGTACAGTCATATATGAGCTCAGATGAGTGGGACCGCAATAATTCCTACTTCATTGGCGATCGCGACACTGACCTTGCCATGGCAAAGAACATGGGCATTGTCGGTATTCGTGTGGGCCTTGGTGATGCGGCTCAGGACAATGAGATTTCTTCAGCCGACAGTCCTTTTGCTCAGGTAAAGGCCATGAGCTGGGACGAAATTGTTGCATTCATCGCTGCTCGCGAGAAAGAGGTTGCTGCACGCGGTGCCACCGCATGCTGTGGCGCTCCGACAGCCTGCTGCGCCTGCGCCTCTGCAGCTGCAGCCCATGCAGCCCAGGAGGCCACTGAAAAGAGCTCACCCCACAGCTGTTCTCATGATGACCGTCCGGCCCGTACCGCCCGTATTGAGCGCAATACCCGTGAAACTCAGATCCTCGTTGAGCTTGATCTTGACCACTGCGGTGAGACCTCTATTGATACCGGTATTGGCTTTTTTGACCACATGCTCGATCAGATTGCCACCCATGCAGGTTTCAATCTCAAGCTGACTGCAAAAGGCGATCTGCATATCGACAGCCACCACACCATTGAAGATACAGCCATCACTCTGGGCACAGCCTTAAGACAGGCCCTTGGTGACAAGCGCGGCATTGGCCGTTTTGGCTTTATTGTTCCAATGGATGAGCTTACTGCAACTGTATGCGGTTTCCAGGACTGCGACACCTGCTCATCACAGTGTCCAGCCGCTTCAGGCAACCGTCATCCACGTACCAGTCCAGGCCCAGATGATCGCAGTCTGCGCACTCTGGGCTGCAGCTGCCAGATGGCTGAGGCTGCCGCCGAATGTCAGGCTGACCGTGAAGTAAGTGTGGCTCTTGATATCTCAGGCCGTCCTCACATTGAGTTCTCCTGTGATGCCGAATTTACCCGCGAGCAGATCAATGGCTTTGAGACTCAGATGGTCTCCCACTTCTTTGAGTCGCTTGCTGTTGCCATGGGTCTTACCCTGCACATGAAGGTAACTCCGGGCAATGCTCATCACCAGGTAGAGGCCCTGTTCAAAGCCTTTGGCCGCGCTCTGCGTCCAGCCATTCGCGTGGTCTCATCAGAGCTGCCATCCTCAAAAGGCACTCTCTAAAGCACAAAGTAGACCATTACACCCCACAGTCTGCGCCGCACTTTGCTAAGCATTTTGCGCCGTAGTCTGCTCAGGCGATCTGCGCCGCACTTTGCACAGCAGTGTGCGCAGCCTGTCTCTAAATCAGCATGTGGGGCCACAGGCATGGCACAAGTATGAACGCCAGCAGCCGGCATGTATGCGTGCCCAATGCGTGTCTGCACGCGCAGGCATGACCCATGTATGCCTGCAGGCAGCAGGCATGCGACAGACAGGCAGCAGGCAGCGACAGTCATGCAGCTTACTGACATGGTCTTACTGTCATGCTCACTCCGGCCCGGAGGCTGGAGTCCGATTAAAAACAGAAATGGAGGGCGCCCCCAGCCATAAGCTCACATGAGCCAGATGGCATGAGGCGTCAGATTTGTATGAAAGTCTGTATAGTCGATACCAAAGCGGCCAATTTCAACTCCGTGGTTCAGGCCCTCAGACGACTGGGGGTAGATGCCACCATTACCTCTGATGTCAAAGTGCTGCGTGAAGCTGACCGTCTTATCATGCCTGGTGTAGGCACAGCCTCGGCTGTTATGGCCGGCCTGCTGGGCACCACATCAGATCAGATACCGGCACTGTGTGGCGATGATCGTGAAGCACGTTCCGAGCTTACGGACTTTATTGTCCATTATGAGCGCCCTCTGCTGGGCATCTGTCTTGGAATGCAGGTTCAGGCTGCAGCCTCAGCCGAGGTTCCGCTCAATGAACCAGTCAAATGCATTAATACCCTGGGCATAGTACCTGGCGTGGTACGCCTGATTGATGTCAGCGCTGAAAAGCTTCCGCTGCCACACATGGGATGGAACACTGTCGTGCACAACGATCATCCTCTGTTTAAAGGCATTGAGCAGGAAAGCTCTTTCTATTTTGTGCACTCATTCTGCCTTGGTGTAAGTGACTGCACTATTGCCCGATCCGAGTATGGTCAGGAGTTTTCAGCAGCCATCTGCCGCGACAATTTCATGGGTGTTCAGTTCCACCCTGAAAAGTCCGGAGACAATGGTGCCCGCCTGCTCCAGAATTTTCTTGAACTCTAATCACGCCTGCAGCCCCTGAGGCATGGTTCACGTCCCTGCAGACAGCCTGCCTGCGGCAGGCAAATCACGGGCAGCCCAGCCTGCCTGTGGCAATAGTACTCCTGCCCGCAGCATGAGCGGCCTGGCCCGGCTGTGGCAAGAGTACGACTGCCCGCAGCATGAGCGCACCTTGCGCACCAGCCGGACTGCAACAGCAGCGCACGCCGCGTTGCCCGACAGGACTGTGAGAAGACATCGTTTGCGCTGCTCTGCCGGGCAGCTAGAGCCCCGTGCGACGCTGACTTGTGGACTGTGACAGCGCAGCAGCTGTGATTACCCCTGGAACCAGTTTATGCTTATTCCCGCTTTAGACCTGATTGATGGCCAGATTGTGCGCCTGAAGCAGGGCGACTTTAATGAAAAGACCGTTTTTGATCTTGACCCGGTAGCCCGTGTAACTGAATACGCATCTCAGGGCGCTGCTCTTATCCATATTGTGGATCTGGACGGAGCCAGAGACCCGGCCTGTCGTCAGCTCGAGCTGATAAGTCGCATGGTCAAAGCCACTGAATGCCCTATACAGACAGGCGGTGGCATCCGTACTTATGAGGATGTCAGCAGCCTGCTCAATGCCGGCGTAAAGCGTGTGGTTGTCGGTTCAGCTGCAGTCAAAGACCCTGAGTTTGGTCACAGACTGCTGCGAGACTTTGGTCCTGAGGCTATCTGCCTTGCACTTGATGTGCGCATTATCGACGGCCGACCAGAGGTCGCCATTCACGGCTGGCTTGAGAATTCAGAGCACGGTCTGTACGAGCTGCTTGAAGATTTCTCACGTTCAGGGCTGCGTCATGTTCTGGTCACTGACATTTCCCGCGACGGCATGATGCAAGGAGCCAATAACAGCCTTTATGAACAGCTGGCTGTTCGCTTCCCTGATCTTGATGTAATTGCCTCAGGCGGAATCTCCTCCCTTGATGACATCAAAGCTCTGCGTGCACTGGGTGCACGCTCAGCCGTTCTGGGCCGCTCCCTGCTTAGCGGCGCCTTTACCCTGCCTGAGGCCCTGGCCCTGTGGCCTGAGGACTGACCTGCAGCCCGGCTGCACAGCTGCTGCCTGCAGCTGCGCTGCCATGCCCCTGGCCTGCAGCATGGCTGCCGCAGCGCTTTGCCATGCTGCACAGCAGATGCCGGGCATGACGCAGCCGTGCCTGACTGCAACATGCCCTCATGTGGCCAAACAATCATGAGATTTACCAGATGCTGGCTAAAAGAATTATCCCCTGCCTTGACGTGCGCGATGGCGTGGTCGTCAAGGGAGTTCAGTTTAAGAACCATGAAGTGGTAGGATCTATTGTCGATCTGGCCCGACGTTATGCCGAAGAAGGCGCTGATGAGCTGGTCTTTTATGACATCACCGCCTCAGCCCATGGCAATAAAGTAGACAAGTCATGGGTGGCCCGTATTGCTGAGGTCATCAATATTCCTTTTGCAGTAGCCGGCGGCATCAGAACCATTGAAGATGCCCGTACCATTCTTGAATATGGTGCCGACAAGATTTCCATCAATTCCCCGGCTCTGTCAGACCCGGAACTCATCACTCGTCTTGCTGACCGCTTTGGCGTGCAGTGTGTAGTAGTGGGCATTGACAGCTACTACGATGCCGACAGCGATCAGTATCTGGTCAAGCAGTTTACCGGCGATGAAAAGACCATCACCACTACCGCATGGAAGACTCTTGACTGGGTAGCTGAAGTACAAAAGCGCGGTGCCGGTGAAATCGTGCTCAACATGATGAATCAGGACGGAATGAAAAACGGCTATGACATCAGACAGCTCAAGGCCGTACAGGAAATATGCAATGTGCCTCTGATTGCCTCAGGCGGTGCAGGTGCCATGGAGCACTTCCTTGATGCTTTTGAACAGGCTGATGTTTCAGGCGCACTGGCTGCATCCGTTTTCCACAGGCAGATTATTAACATCGGTGAGCTTAAGGCTTACCTCAAATCCAAAGGAGTAGTTACCCGTGCGTGAGTTTTGCCATGGTTTTGAAAAGCTCGAAGAGCTTGATTTTGCCAAGGGTGATGGCCTCATTCCTGCCATTGTGCAGAATGCCCAGAACGGCCAGGTTTTAATGCTTGGCTACATGAATCAGGAAGCTCTGCAAAAGACTCTGGATACCCGACTTGTTACCTTCTGGTCACGCGACCGCCAGAAGCTGTGGACCAAGGGCGAGGAGAGCAAAAACTATCTGCACCTGCGCTCCATTACCGTTGACTGCGACAAGGACGCCCTGCTCATCATGGCCCGTCCTGAAGGTCCTACCTGCCACAAGGGCACAGTAAGCTGCTTTGATTCCAGCCCTATGGCTGACGCTTCTGTAAAGTATCTTGCTGCCCAACGCGGCCTGCTCTAAGCAAAGATACTTCCTGCTGTCACCGGGCAGTCACTGATGGCTTTGCCCTGTGAAGCTCATACAGCCCAGCGCCGCTCCTGTTTTCCCCGGGAGCGGCGCTGTCGTATCTGCAGACGGCGTTTGAAGCAGCCAGATGAGCGCATATCAGATCCGGTGGCACAGGTCACAGGGCGCAAAAAAATCCCGCCATGCTTTGCATGGCAGGATTTTAGACTAGTGTGAGTTGCCCGGGCTGAAGCCCGTAGCCCTCAAATTGGACGGTCAGAGGGCGGCAACACCTGAAATGGAAATTGTTAGAGGGTGCGCTGATATTCGGTCTCGAATCGGTGAACCATATCATCAAGATTTTGCAGGGTCTTTCTGGCAGCCATCAGGGACTTGTCAGATTCCTGGGCAATAGAGCTGCATTCCTGAGCCAGATCGTTGACGTGAGAGGCGTCGCTTTCGATCTGGGAAGCTACCGATGCCTGGGTGGCAATAGTAGTATTCATGGTATGAGTCATCTCGGTAATGCGGCTGATATGGCTCTTGATTTCATCAAACTTGCGTGCTGAGTCAACAATGGCCTCATGACCGGCATCAGAAAGTGACAGAGAGTCCTGTGAGGCTGAAACAGCCTTCTGGCTGTTCTTGATGAGATCGGTAACGCAGATGTTAATCTCAGCTGTGCATGACTTGGACTTGATAGCCAGAGCACGTACTTCATCAGCCACCACAGCAAAGCCTCGGCCCAGCTCACCGGCACGGGCAGCCTCAATGGAGGCGTTAAGGGCAAGCAGATTGGTGTGATCGGAAATGTCAACAATAGTACGTAACAGCTCGGAAATCTTGTCAGCACTGCTTGCCAGCTGCTGAACTACATCCACCAGATTATTGGCACCATCAGAGATATCACTCAGAGCCTGCTTGTTATTCTGGGTAGCCTGGAAAGTATCCTCTACCTGCTCCTGGGTCTCATAGGCAAACTTGTCAGTGGAGTTAACAGAGTTGCTCAGCTCCTCGAGCATGGAGTTCATAGTGGAAATAGCTTCCATGATGCTCTGCACCATGTCGCTCTGACGGGTAATGTCACCGGCACTCTGATGAGAGAGATCGGCACTGGCATTTGCCTTGTCAACAATAATGTCGATGGCGTCTTCAACGCGATTAATCATGGACATCATGTTGGCATTGTTGGTCAGAATGGCAAGACGCAGACCTGACATGACCTCATCTTCGCGGTCATGGGAGTAGCACAGACGACTTACCGGGTGGTCGTACACTGATGGCAGCAGCTTGATCATATTGTGGATCTTGCGCTGCATAATGTAACGCTGATGGGCTACGCTTAAAAATGGCAACAGCAGAGCTGCACCAAAGCCTGCTACAGGATGCAGGAAAAACAGGCCCAGAGCCACGACAGCTCCGCCAAAGGCAAACTGATAGGACTTTGGAGGATAAGGAATTCTTGGGGTAAGACGCTCACCTTTCATCAGCTTCTTGTAGATAATCTCAGAGCGCTCTACATCACGCTGATCAGGTGGATAACGGACTGACTCATAACCAATGATTTCTCCGTTTTCAAATACAGGGGAAATAAAGGCATTGACCCAGTAGTAATCACCGGTCTTGGCACGGTTCTTTACAACGGCCATGAAAGGCTTGCCCTGCTTGATGGTTGCCCACATCAGAGCAAAAGCTGCAGGTGGCATATCAGGGTGGCGCACGATATTGTGCGGCTGCCCCATCAGTTCTTCCTCAGAATAACCGGAAATATCAGTAAAGGCCTTATTGACCTTGGTGATAATGCCCTTTAAATCGGTGAAGGAAATAATTTTGACGTCTTTGCCAAAATTAATTCTTTTGTTCGTAACAGGAAGATTTATTTTCATCGCCGTCCTCGACACGAAAAAGAGCCAGTACTAAAAAACAGCCGTCTCCGTCAGACCTCAGAACGCCGCCGCCACCTGTGTGGCTGACCGTCCTGTGCTAAAGGCTGCTCCATTAGAAGCATTTGCCGGCTTAATTCCCCTGTTCTTTCAGAATGTTGCAGAGCCTGCACCGTACTGTCCAAAGTCTTTTGGCACGCGCCTGAGCCCCACTGAGAGCACCCTGCAGTGCCCAGGATCTGGGGCATGCCCGTCAGCACCTTGCATCACAACACGCATGGCCGTGCTCTGCTGCTTCCTGAGGTGCCCGGCAAGTCTCCGGAATCACATTCTGAAACTGTACTATTTACCCAAATCCCGGATCACCTGTTAACTGCCATCCTGCAAGGCAGGAGTCAGTAAGAGCTTCTGCATTGCAAAAGTCAGACGCCCACTGTCGCGCATGGAGACAGTCTGAACACCTGCCCTGGCAGGTAACAGCCTGTGCATCAGCTGCAAGGGGCCAGCTGTGACCAGCATGGCCTGACAGGGCCATGGATCTTTCACTGAGGAATTGAGCCTCTGTCCGTACTGATTAGACAGAGCAGTCTGGCAGCATCAGGTTGCTGACAGACTGTTATCAACTGCCCGGACTCTTTTCACCTTACATGAAGACAGTACTGACAAATACAGTAACTGTTGAACTTCATTGGAGAGCGCGGGCCGGGAAGGACATCTGACTGCGATTCACATTTCAGGATACAGAGCCTCCGGCAACAAAGTGCCTGCTGGCTGCTGTTATAAGGGTTCAGTCAGATGTCGTGACAGGTCTCGCCTAAGAAACTGTCACTGACATCCCTCAATGCCGGTTCCACCCGGCATGCTGCAGGAATCCAGAGACTGGAGCTGTCAGCTGATCGTTGATCTCAGAGGAAATAATAATTAATCAATATGCATTGAGTGTGCACATCTGCCCCGTACCTTGGCCCCAGCCCCATGGACTGAGGTAAAACTCCGGATTCCCGGTGCCATTAAACATGACCTGCCGGTCTGTGCATCACTGTTGCTGTTAATCTGGCTGCGAAATAAGAGAAAAACACAGCATTAAAGCGTGGATAACATTATGTGCTGTACGTAGTGAATGACAGTTACTGTCAATCTTTATCGATGTATCATTGGTTAAGGCACAGATTAATTTGTTCCAAATTACCACTGATACAAACAATTTTCAGTGACGTATGTTGTAACTCTGTAAATTGGTCATACAGCTTACGCGGCCGGTATTTCTGTATGATTCAAACAGCACTGGAGATAAATAACAGCCGGAATACTTGTAAACAAGTATGGCTGTTTTCAGCATAATCAATGATTATTGCGGTCTGTGAACTGCAGATCTTGTGCCCTGACGCACGAGTAAATATTCATAAATCTACAAATGCAGATAAAACAAACAGTTATCAGGCGGTCAAAAACAGAGCAATGCTTCTGCAGAGCGCATAACCACGGCCTTACAGGGCAATCATGGATACAGACACATACGCAAACCATTGCGTTCATAATAACCTATATTCGACCGAAATTGACGCACTTTTCTCACTATCATGCTTTATTGAGACAATAAATTTGTGACCAGCCTCTCACCAATTTTCGCATTTTCAGGATATACCCTTAGCTCAGCCGCATACACAGGCCAAAGCTCATCAATAAACAGCCTCCCGCTCTCAACAGAATGAGACCATTTCAGCCTTTCCCAACATAAAAATTTTTTCACTTTCAATCCAGCCGTACGCCACCATCCCCTTGACTCGCGCAGCCACTCCCGGCTTCACATCACCCTGCACTTGCCACGTGCAGCTACTCCCGGCTTCACATCACCCTACACTTGCTACGTGCAGCCGCTCCAGTCTTCACATCACCCTCCACTTGCTAAGTGCAGCCACTCCCGGCTTCACGTCACCCTCCACTTGCTGCGTGCAGCCACTCCCAGATTCACGTCACCCTCCACTTGTTACTTGCAGCTTCGCCCTTGCTGCGCTTAGCCGCTCTATCGCTGGGCCCACCTGCCTATGTCCTTGCTCATGCCCATTTCTTCGGTCATGCACATGCTTCACATAACTCATTGCTACCCACCTGCTCCTTAGATAAGAAATCTACCGCCACTGCTGCACGTCTGATATTTCTCTACAAAAGTTTTGAAAAACTGCCCATGCCATGTGTAAATGCCTCCTTTATCATACTGCCACTGGTAAAAGTACAGCTAAAAGCACAGCCTTATTGGCTTTGGCAGTTTGAGTATCCAGTACTGCCAGACAGCCTGTAAGACCGTGCTGAAAAACATGAGGCAGCCTTAAGGCTGCCTCATTGATTACTAAATTAATATCATAGTTTAATGTGCCAGCGCTGCCTGCACGAAAACACCAGGACGCTCTCCATACTCTTTTAGTTAACCGACTTCAACAGTCAGAACAGCCAGCAGGAGCATTTTCCAGTTGTCCTGTCAGATTTAAGGCTGGTCATTTTACTGCTGGAAACACGGCCAGAACTCTTACTAAATATCGTTGACACGCGTCGGTCGACATGCGTCGCCCTGTATCAGGCAAGTCGACCGGGCATTTGTTCAATCAATATTACTGTCCAGTACCGGGATACTGCCAGGTCCAGGCGTTCATAAATCCCCGTACTACTCAACTACCTCAAGACCAGTAACGCCAGACAGCTCATCAATATCATGCAGAGGCGGAAGCTGGGGCTCGTTTTTGATAATACGATCCAGACTGCTTTCCTCATTCTGCTGAGCGACAAGATACTTATCACCAATCAACCTGCACTCCTCCAGCATAACTTCCTCGTTAATACCAAAGCAGGAAAGTATCAACCCCTGTGATTTAGACAGCTTGCGCAGGCATGTATAACGGCCCTTTTGCACAATGCAGTCAACAGTAATCATGTTAAGCAGCGATATGGCCTCAGACACACAAACAGGCATATTTCCGCGTGAGGTGCTGAGCCTTGTTTTGCCAAGCCCACGGTAGACAGCACATGCGATGATAAGTGCTATAAACATGACAAAACTTTTGCCAGTCAGGCTCTTATCGACGTGTGCGCTAACCTGCCCATCCTCAGTCAGGCTGTTACTGGAGTTGAAAACCTGATCATTGCTGTCACAAGCCTTGTAGAAGGCATAAGCCTGATCAGCGGTCATTTTTTTGGAGGTTATCAGGCAGAAGCATCCGGCAAGTAAAAAGCTCTCTGCAGTAATATCAGCTTTCTCTTTTGCTCCAAGGAAAACTCCTTTGCTGGAGTAGTCAAGCTCAAAATACTCCTGATACTCTTCAGGGAACTCAATGACAGTGTTAAGAGCCTTATCAAATGCCTGTTTCTGGCTCTTAATCAGATCCTCAACAGCGCAAATCTCACTGTCAGCTCTGACAGGACTTTTGAACACATGAACATACCTTTCCCTGCCAAAAAGCTCGTGCTTGAATGTTGCTCCATATAGCGGAGAGTCAGAACTTTTGACTCTGTAAGCTGGATGATACTTGACCTCAGAGCTGTTAATGACAATGTCCCTGACGAAGCGCTTGCAGCCCTTTGCCATGAGAACAAAATCAAAACCTGCCTCATCAAGCTCAACAATGCTGCTCTCAGAGCATACACCCCTGTCCATAACTACAGTAATCTTACTGTATCCGTAAGAGCGCAGTCTGGTCATGAGGTCCTTGATCTCAATGACATCAGGTATGGAACTCTGATACAGCATAAAGTCGACAGGGACCTTATTCTTGCTGTCCATAGCCAGAGCAATGCCAGCAACGGGTGCCCCCGTGTCATTACTGGCATCTACAGACTCCTGAATATCAAGATCGCCAGGCTGTAAATCCTTATTTGAAAGATAAGATGAAATTACGACCTCACAATCAGCATCAGCAACATGTGTCTCATTCCACAATCTCACAAACTCATCAACCTGACAGCGCTCGATCTCGTCATACATATTGGAAATCAGGGCGCTGCGGTATGGCATTTGAGCAGGACCGAAAAGAGGAAACTCTCGTGAGTATTCGTCGAATCGACTGATGGAGCTGTTCTCTTTGATGATGCAGAAAGATGCTGCATCAAGTATTCTGCAGGCTTTCTGCTCTCCAAAGATTTTATTAAGAATATTGATGATACCTTCGCGGCCAGCAACATGTTTCATGACCACATGAGCTCCAACTTTTATGCTGGAGGAAAGCCCTGAATCAGAAGCCGCTTCTTCAAGGCCAAAATGCTCTGCATAGTAGTCACTGGGATTCATGCGAGTGCGATCATTGTTATCAACCAGACGTCCGATAGACTTTCTTACAGGCTTAGGGGTTTTCTTATCAGTATTGCAGCGCTCGAGTCCTACCAGAAGCAGAACATAGGTGTTGTCTTTCTCGCGTTTAAATACAAGCTTGCCCGGAATATCAGGTACTGGTACTACCATATTAGGAATGATCATTTTGCCTCCCGAAAAACTCAGTGTAGTAACAAGCGTAAAGCGTCAGAATAGTACATTTCATAATGGCAAATAAAGAGTTTTCGCTTCAGCATCACAATTTTGGTCAAGTGTGATGCTGCGCAATCAATATCTCACTAAGGAAAGCCAGTTATGAGCTTAAGCTCCTGCATGCATGGCCATCATGGCCGACCTGGCTATTCTTCCTGCCGGGCCATCATGGCCGACCTGGCTGTTACTCCTGCAGGGCCATCA
Source organism: Anaerobiospirillum sp. NML120511 (assembly GCF_023050955.1). Classification (NCBI taxonomy): domain Bacteria; kingdom Pseudomonadati; phylum Pseudomonadota; class Gammaproteobacteria; order Aeromonadales; family Succinivibrionaceae; genus Anaerobiospirillum; species Anaerobiospirillum sp. NML120511. Next base: position 24,459 of record NZ_JALKIK010000018.1, on the reverse strand, counting down.
TGACCGCCGTACCGCAATGGGCATCACTAAGCTGCAGCATGGGCGTAGACCAGCTAACCGCCATAAAGAATCCTGGTCTCGGAACAGGGCTTTGACAGCAGGCGGCTCATGCCTGTGACGGTTTTGCTTTGCACAAATAAAAAGGCCCAGTCGCGAGACTGAGCCTTTTGGAATAATTTCTCTCTCTTATTTCAATTCTTTGTCAGCTCTCTTCACCGGGAAGAGCACTGAAGTCAAATCTGAACCTTCAGCCAGACTGCATTGCAGTGAGGTCTGATGCGTGGCTGGAGAGAATCTTAAGCCACTAAAGGAATTCTGTACGGACCAGCAAGCTTGCTGTCCTTGACGCTATATCTAAGAGCAAGCCCTGTGCCAACCTTGCTAACCACCTCGAAAAAGCCTGTTTACATGCTGTTTATATGAGGTCTATTCCTGTTTACATTCAGGTTAACGACAGACTGTCCATTATATTTAACCTCAATATGCCTGTATTTTGGCAGCCACTTGCCGTCTGGCCCTGTACCATGGGCGTTTGCAGCACTCAAAAGGACCAATAACACATCGCCATTTCTGACACCATGATGCTAAATATCAACAGAGATCCCGAATTTACCGCATTTTCTTATCCAATTGCGATAAGAGGCCTAAGTGTCGAACTGATGACAGAAGTTGCCGCTCTTGCCGTTTGTGCAGATTCAGTACGTCAAAAGCCCGTACAAAAGTGTGACAGCCCCTCATTGCATAAGGATCACTGCCGAGGCTGACAGTGCCCCTCATTCGTCCCGGCATCTGCACCATCATACTGGACAGTGCGGCCGTGCTGACCGTCACGCTGGCCAGCCGTCATACTGATGCATCATCCCTGGACGCAGGTGGACGCATCTGCTGTGATGCTCCGGCTGACGTACCAGATATGTGGGCTGGTGAACGTACCAGACATGAGAGCTGCTGGACGTACCTGCCACGGGGCGCTGACGGACGCATCTGACCCGGGGACGCAGGCTGACGTTCTGTCCTGGTGCTCCAGATGAATTATCTGCCCGAGGACGCAGGTCGACGTAGCAGCCCCGGGGCGGTGGCAGACGTATATGACTATGGGCTCCAGCTGGCGAAACTGGCCGCTGGCCTGTGCTGATCACAGCTTGCAGATGCAACATGAGCCCAGGTGTGCAAATGAGTATGTCACCTGCTCATTGTGGCCAGCATTCCTGTGACGGAGCACTCATTAAACATATGCACAGAGTGCAGATGACAGATCCGGGCTGAAAATTGTCTTGTGTAATTGTGTGGTTGCCTAAAAATCAGGCACAGGGTCTTACGACCATGTGCCTGAAGGGAAAGTGTCATTACAAGACCGAATAAGTCCGTCGGTGCAAGAGATGTAATCTTAGATGCTGATCGCGAGCAGCGCGGGCATACAGAGTCTTCTAATGAGAATGGTGATACTGAACCTTGAGGGAAAACTGACCTGCTTCAGGATGGTTCTTCATAAAGGTCTTGCGGGCCTTAAGCACCAGAGAGTAGATATCAAAATTGAGCTCAGAAGCGTGAAAGCCCTTAATCTCGAGAGGACGCAGGTCCAGATCAGCCTTTTCTACAGAAACGGTAATGGTGTAGCCGTCAGGGTAACGCAGCCAGGCAAAGGCAGTACCACTGTGCATGCCGCTGCCAAAATCCATTCCCTCGTCATCTGGCAGAGATACCAGAGGAATGCCGGCAACATCCTCGCCGCACCAGCGATGCAGCGCCAGCAGAGTCAGGCCCTCGATAACACGGTCGAAAGGTACGCTCTCATGATTGACCTCGTCGTCATCATGATCACGTCCCATTTCATGATCATGAACAGGCATGTGCGGGGTCAGAGTGCGCTGCTTCTCATACTGACTGTGATCCAGTCTGGCATCACTGCCTACCGATGAATACCCCTCAGCCCAGTCCTGATCCTCGCGGTTAATATAGGCATTCTCAAGGCACTGTCGCTCCTGTATGGACAGCTCCTTAATTGTATCCGGCATTACTATTCCCTGTGAGCTCAGTGCTGCATCATAAGCACCTGAAGGAGCTGGTCCGCTGGAACCGTTTCTCTGAGCGCACTCTACGCAATCTTCACTGCCAGTCATGTCAGCGGATGTCTGATTGCCTGTCATGGCTGAAGCTGCACCTGGCGCAGCCGGGGCCTCAGCCTGGTCCGGGGCATCGGCCTGGGCCGGAGCCGGGGCCGGGGCATCAGGGGCTGATTTTGGAGTACGGCTTACTGCCTCAGGGTCAAAGGCGCCACGGCGGTGCTGCTCACTGGCAGAATCACGGGCATAGTCAGCCGGACTGTCTTTTGAAGCCTGACTGGATGGACCCATGGCACGTCCCGGCTGAACAAAGAAGTTGTACTCCTGACCGCTGTGCATATTTTCAATGCTGCGACGGGTTTCGCTCATCTGGGCATCGTCCCAGTTGAAAACGTTGCTGCCTACGCGGAAGCGGTAAATGGAGTTAGCAGAGCTGACCTCCTCAAAAGTCAGATTAAAGTCCATGGCAATTGCGCGCTTGATGGTGCACAGCTCCTTGTCGCGTGACTTACGGTAAGAGCGCTTTTCTGAGGCACTGAGCTCTATGCCCTTGTGGCTGAACACCTGCGGCGGAGTACGCCAGCTGCCGTAGTGCATGCTGCCGTTGAGCAGCATGGTACCGTCAGCGTAGAACGCCTGAAATGGTCCATGAGCCAGACCGTTTTCAAGACTTACCTGGTAGAGCTTGTTGCCATTTGGCCAGTAACGGGTAGAAATACCGGTAGCAACATCCTTGATATAGTTGCTCTCAAGCATTACTCCGCCTTTAGGGTTGTACTCGGTATAGGCACCGTTGAGCAGATCTGAGCTGTAGTTTTCAGTACAGTACAGAGTGCCGTCAGAGCGATAGAAGGTCCACAGTCCCTCACGGGCACCCCAGAGCCAGCGGCCGGTAGTAACCACACGGCCGGTTACCGAGTCGTACTTGGTCCACTCGCCATCAAGATGATTGTTACGGTAGCTGCCTGAAACCTCGATATTGCCAAACTTGTCTACTGACTGAAAAGGGCCTTCTAGATTGTCATTGCTGTAATTATAAAAGCCCACCATATTGGCGCCCAGGTAGATGTATTCGGTACCCTCACGAAGGCCATCCTCATAGGTTGAAAGAATAAACAGACCATCCTTGAGAGTACGCAGGCGACCGGTAAATGGCCTGCCATCGCTGACATTAACCATGGCATCGGCATGAACATCATATTTGATGTCAGACGGAGCAGCCGCCGGGCAGAACCAGTAAAGATCCACACCGAAAATGCGGTAGGTACCGGCAGCGCCGACCGCGAGGATCAGGATCATGGAAATGGAGCTGATAAATGCCTGCAGACGGTCATACTCAAGGGCATTACGCATCAGGCGCATGGTAAGCCAGGTGCAGTAGCTCATGCCTGTAAGGCCGCCCAGCAGCATGAGCAGGCCCAGCCACATTGGGGTGACATTGTTGGCATGCATTACAACTGAAGGATCATCAGGGGTATAGAGCACATCAATTGTGGTACCTACAGGACGCACATCACTGATGCTGCGGCGCCCGTCAAATAACAGCACCGTACGAAATGGCTTGCCGTCTGGCAGATTGAACTCAATGATTTCCTGGAAGTGATGCTCTACTCGATCAAGATTGCGACTCTCTTTCTGATGTATGTACTGATCTTCGACGCTAACAATGGTTGCCTCGGCAAGCTGACCAATGTCAGTGAGCTTATCGTAACTGATAGCAGACAGTGCGCCCTTGAAAGCCATGATGGCAAAGAGCATGGACAGTACGGTAAAGACGCAGTTAAAGGCCCAGCGCGAAAGAGTGGTTGAGGCATAGCGGTAAATAAAGCGGCTTACCGGATCCTTGCGTTTGCCCTTATAAAATACCGGCTGCACTTCATCATCAGACTCGTCATCATCAAAACCACCGCCAGTAAGGACAGTACCGTCCGATCCCCCACGTCCTCCAGCGCCACCAAAGCTGCTTAAGCCGCTCCAGGCTTTGCCGCTACTGCTGACATATCCAGCATCTCCAGCTGCTGCGCGCTCTGTTGCCTGAGCCGTCATGGCCGCAGCAACAGCCTCAGCATCAACATCACCGGCCTCGACATCATTCTCGCCAGCCTGCGCTACTGACAGATCGTTCCTGTATGAAGTAGCAGGAGCATCATAAGAACGCTCATCAGCAGCCCTGTGGGCTGCACGGGATGCATCCATGGCAGCCTTTTGGGAGACTTCAAGCCCCACAACAGACTGTTCATGCTGACTGATATTGAGCTCTTCGGCGGCATTAATAGCTTCAAGAGACGGGCTTTTGTCATCGCCAGACTGATATCTGCGTGCACTTGAGCGCAGCTGTTGAGCACTTGTGTCAGCACTGACTTCGCATAGTGCAGCACCAGAATCGGCACTTTCAGAACTTACAGCGCACTCATCGGAAGTTGCTGCTGCATGGCCTTGCGAGTGTGCATACGACTGACCTGATACCTGCGCAGCAGATGCCCGTGCAGCATCTGCAGGCGCAGCTGCTGCAGCTGTTGCTGCCGCTGCGGAGAAGTTTTCATGCACTTCAGGGTCAGGGTGGCCGTCAGCACGATGGGCTGCCGCTTCGGCATCACACTCTTTGCGCACAAGGTCCTGACGGGCCTTAAGTTCATCCTGCTCCCTTATTTCGCTGTCAGAAAAGGAGTTTTCATACTCCCGGTAGAAAGATTCATCCTCATCATCAGCACGGCAGTCCCTGAGATAGCGTTCTGCTGTTGAACTGAGGTCATTATCATCATCAGAGGCGACTGGCTTTTCTAACCTGATGTCGCTGTTTTCCGGGGTCGTATTTACAGCCGGGGTGTGGGTGGCCGAACGCAGGTCAGCACCTCCGGCAAAGCTGTCAGGGCCGTAATTGTCTGAAACATCTCCACTGCTTATTTCAGGTGAAGCATAGACATTAATATGAGGGGCGCCGCTGTGGTCTGAGGAATGAGCGTGAAAATAACGCTCCAGAACAGACTTGTCGATTTCTCCCATCCAGGCGCTGTCGATAAAGCGCACCATGATGTCCACATGCATATAGGCCTGATTGAGAATACCCAGATCGCGCCACTGGCTGCTTAAAAAATGCCTGCGCGGGCCTTCAATGTCACGTCGCAGCAGACGCAGTGACTCAAGAAGGTGCTCGAGACCTTCGCGATCAAGAGCAATATTGCAGGATGCAATATTGTTGATGGACTCAAAGGAGGTATTAAGACGTGTGCCTGTGAGCTGAGCACCAATCAGCTCAGCCGTACAAAGGGCCACCTCATCGAGCTCACCCAGGGGATCATTGTCCAGCTCAGGCATGGGGATAGCCTTTTGAAGACAGGCCTGACGGGCAGTTTCCAGCAGCTGGGCAGTGCTGACACTCTGCCCCTTTTCAAGGCTGCACAAAAGCCTGTCCCATGCCCTGAGCATGGCTCCTACTTCAACAGACTGACTGTAGATATAGTGCATGAACTGTTTCCCTCATGACCTGATGAGTACAACTACAACCGGGGACCCGCTGTCATAGCGCTGACGGGTTTTGCCAGGTAAACATGGATAATGACAGGGCGCACAATGTAGCGCAGTGCAACCTGTCCGGACAGAAATATAGCCAGTATGAAGTGTGAAGATTATCTGAATTTGGGCATGTGATATGTTCCGTACAACTGCTTATAACCAGGGCAAGAACGGCCAAACGCCGTCTGACGCAGCCGACCCGACCTTGCAGGACTGCTCGACACAGGCTGCCTGCCACAGAGAGCAGGCTGCTCGATGCAGGGTGCAGGTCACCGGGGTATGGTTCAGGACTGCGGGCGCCAGGGGCAGGCCACCTCAGGCTCAGCGACCAGGCGGCTGTCATGACTTTAAAATGCCAGATCAGGTCCGGCGCGGCCCCGGTCTCAGCCCCAGCCCCAGCACCAGTCTGGGACAGCTGTCAAAGCGGTTGTTCAGGGGTAAAACAAATGAAATGAGCTCCTGCAACGGTACACCAGGTGTTGACTGTCACTAAAGAAATTACGGGAGCGCCTTAACTGATGAGAGCCTCTGGCTCCAGACAGGACGGCATCTCGCCGGGCACAGGAGTGCTTTCAGTAAAATTGCGGACTTATGGTGACCGTTTCATTGTGTAATTTGCCTTATTTGCCTCAGTCAGCAACACAAAGTGCTGACCGTCAGGCCTGCAGGCTACAGGAACTGGGTATAACTCAGGTATTAAGCATACAGAGCACTGCTGGCATGCCTGCAACCGGCACTTTAACGGCTTTTCAGCCTGCAGTTTTGCAGCTTTACATACAGCATTTGACCATGTCCTTGCTGACCTGTACAGCGCCCGGCATACAGACACTTTGATGCTCAACAGGGATGCAACCGCGCTTATCAGCACTCCATGGCGTCAGACAGCGCACCCGGACAGACGCATGGCAGTGTGTTCACGCAGCCTGGCCTTTAACTGCGGCTGCAAATGCGGCCGCCGCTGAGGCTGCGGCTGCTCATATCTTTGGGTACGGGCAGCGTAAGCAAGGGGATGCGGCTGCGTCCGCTACTGTTCATGGTCATGATGATGCCATTTTGAAGCACGCTCAGAGCACTGTTCGTGCAGACAGCGGGACCTTGCCAGTTCATGGTGCACAGGTCAAATATAGATATCAGATAATTTTACCCTGTACCTGCCTGTAATTCAGTAACCTGGCTCACAGCTCAGAACAAATTTTCCCTTTTGTATGCGGTAAAGAACCCTTTTACGCCTGAGTTATTTCAGCCTTACCAGTGATCAAAAGTTCTGTCTGGAAAAGCATTGCTCTGATGGAAAAAAATTATGACAAAACTAAGCTGCAGCTAATTATTTTGCCCGTACAATAATAGATTTTCAGGTTAGCCCTGAAAGGTCCCCGCCATGACTTTCCCACTCATGGAGGATCCCGGCCTGTCAGGAATTGATATTAAAAACTTAAGCCTTAACCCTGTTACCCTGCGCCGTCAGTGCGGGCGTCCCTGTACTTTCCCTGTTTCTTAAGATAACCGCTCTCTTTCTTTCAGCCTCATGTTACGGGCCGTCAGAACTGAGAGTGCAGGATTTTCAGTACGACCTGCCAAAGTGCATCTGCATACGCTGCTGTCTATGCATACACAGCCGTATCAGCACAGGCTGAAGTACCTGCATACGATGCTTAACCAGTATTTTGGTCAACACTGCACGGGCAAACCTCAGTGAGCTCTGTACCTGCATGGCATGAGCTCTCAGCAGCAATGGACTATCCTGCCATCAGCTGTTTTGCCGGCTGCCTCACTGTCTGCAGAGCTCTGGCTTAACCCCAGTCAAAACATAGGAACTGCATGTCACTTAGTTCTTCCCCTGTCGCCGATCCGATGACAGATACCAACATTGGCCTTGAGCCTCAGACCATGATTATCTTCGGCGTGCTGGCCGTCCTGGCCCTGTGCGTTGATATCTGGGCCCACCGCAAGGATGAGCCTATCGCCTTAAGAGCCGCAGTAGCATGGACCCTGTTCTGGATTTTCGTATCCATGTGCTTTGCCGGCTTCCTCTATTTCCACTTCAACAGTCAGGTAGCATCCCTGTTCCTTGCAGGTTATCTTTTCGAGCAGGCCCTGTCCGTTGACAATCTCTTTGTGATGATGGCTATCTTTGCCTGGTTCAAAGTCCCTGAGCAGTATTGCCACCGCGTTCTGTACTGGGGTGTTCTGGGTGCGATTTTCTTCCGTCTGCTCTTTGTGGTCATTGGCTCGAGCCTCTTTGCCCTGGGACCTGTGGTAGAAGTTGTATTTGCTCTGATGGTAGCCGGTTCCGGTGTCATGATGCTGCGCAAGAAGGATGACGATGCCGCCGAACATACTGACTACTCTGGCAACTTTGCCTTCCGTGCCGTACGTCTGTTCTTCCCTGTCTTCCCGCGTCTTGTAGGTCACAATTTCTTCATCAACCAGGCCCATGTCAACGAAGAGCTCAAGAAGCCTGAAAACAAGGACGTTTCTCTGACCCGCACCGGAGCCATTTACGCCACTCCTCTGTTCTTATGTCTGGCCGTAATTGAAACCACTGACGTCATGTTCGCCTTTGACTCAGTACCGGCCGTTATCGCCGTATCCCGTGAACCTCTCATCGTTTACTCAGCCATGATCTTTGCCGTGATGGGTCTGCGTTCCATGTACTTTGTGCTGGACGCCATGAGAAAGTACCTCATTCACCTTGAAAAGGCTGTAACCGTACTGCTGTTCTTCATTGCTTTCAAGCTCGGCGCCAACGCCAGCCTCCACCTGACCGGCTTTGGTATCGACATTGACGTCTACACCTCCTTAATGGTGATTGCCGTCATTCTGGGCATTGGCATCTTTGCCTCCTTTATTTTCCCTGAAAAGAAGAAAGAACAGCCAGCCGCAGCTGCTGCTCCTGCTGACGCCGCCGCCACTGCAGACGCAGTTGCCGCTGACAGCTCCGCCCAGCCTGCTCCAGCCGCAGCTCCAGCTGCCGCTGATGCCGCTGCCGCCGCTCCTGCAGCTGATGCTGCCGCCGCTTCTCAGCCTCAGTCTGAGCAGGCTGCCGGCAACCAGGCTGACAGGTAATCAGCCAGCTGCTTAAAGGGCGGTAAATAGCCGCCCATTGGCAAGCTGCCCATGCAGCGCCACACCACGACAAAAGGGACCGCATTGCGGTCCCTTTTGTCTTTTTAAACAGCTCTGCGCATGGGAATAGCGCATCTTCAGGCTGCGCCCTGCGCGCGGTGTCTGGGGCGGTGAACCAGAGCACGTGCCCGTACTATGCTGCGCCGCGCTGATGTGTGCATTGCAGGCAACATTGAGCAGCTTCCTGAAAAAATGAGGCATAGCCTGCTGGCAATGCATGCTCATGGCTTGCATGGACAGGCACAAGACTCTAAAATTAGGCTGACTGATTTTCAGCCTCCTGATTTTTGTCAGGCCGGAGCCCCTTTTTTTACAGTGGCGGACTCCAATGTGCCCATATTAATGTCCTTAATGTTACTGACCTGCTCAGGTGCTGTGTACAGATACATTGCGTGCATTGGCATCCATGGCAGTGCTTTAGACCTCAGTGGTCAGAACATAACTGCATAACAGACCAGTGGTCTTGTGCAGTGCAGGATGGCATAACATGCCCTGTGGTCCTTATCTTTAAGACCGGACAGGACATGCCCGGCTGTAAGCCGGGCCTGCGAGGCTGAACCGGGGCCTGAAGTGACTGAGCCCTTACAAAGTATTGAAAACAGTGGTAGAAACACACTTGGTTTGAACAGAGCAAAGACCTGATCCTCAGGTACAGCACTGTCTGCGCCGCCTGCGGCTGCGTCAGCCCCGCTGCTGGCCAAGTTTTTACTGTGACAAAGCTGTTTTGAAGTTGCCTTGCCCTGCAGCTTTTGTGCAGGGCAGCTGGCAGTGCCTTCATGGCCCTGCGCAGCTGATACATCAGGCATCTGACCATGGGGTCCCCTGGTTTTCAATACGTGCTCAGCAGGACTGGTGGCCCCTGGATACACCTTAAGGTAGACAAAACATGGCTAAAAAATCCCGTGCTCAAAAAGTACAGGAAGAGCAGGAGCAGGCAGCAGCCGGCTCAGCCACCCCCCGCATGAGCAAGTACGCTCTCAAAAAGCAGGCTCAGCTCAACGGCACCTATATAGACAGGACCATACCTGACAGCTCTGAAAGCGCCAGTGAGGCCCCGAGTTCAGACACTGACAGCGCTGCAGGCGCCGGTGCCTCAGGTTCAAACAGCTCCGGATCGGCAAAAGCCGCATCTGCAGGTTCAGGTGCCCGCAAAAGCGCCTCAGGCAAGAGCTCATCAAGCTCAGGCCGCAAAGGCAGCACCTCAAAATCATCAGGTTCCCGCACATCATCACGCAGCTCCTCTGCCTCAGGCAGGGCCGGGCGCGCAGCCTCACATTCTGACGCCAAAGAGCGCGAGATTCTGCGCCTTAACCGTGCACGCAGCCGTGCAGTTCAGGCTGCCATTGAAGGCGCCTCCGGTATTGAGGACAGTCAGGAGCTCGAGCGCACCTATTCGCGCACCATAACCATCAGACGCAAGGGCCGCACTATTCAGGTGGTACGTCATACCCCTGAAAGCCAGATGCCTGTCAAGATTGTTCAGCAGCGCATAAAACGTGAAAAGCATGCCGAGGCCGTGCGAGAGGCCCGTGCTGAGGCTCTGGCACGCCTTGAAGCTGAGGGCAGGTCCTACACTCCTCCTGATCGCAAGAGCAACAAAATCCCTGACAAGATCGAGTTTAATCGCAAGAGCGTCTATACCTGTGGTATAGAAGTCAAGGATCGTGTGCCTGATCTTACCGATTACGATGAGCGTGTAGCTGCAACCATGCCGCACAACCGCCGTGATCAGTTTCTTTTTGCTCCTATCAAACGCGTCAACAGCCCTGTCAAAGGTACGGACATTGTGGCCCGCTTCCTCGACAGCTGGCAGCGCCGTATGGATCCTGAGGGTCTGCTCACAGGATTTTTCGATCGCGTCAAATACATCAGATCGCACGAGAACGGCATCAGCTGTGTGGGTCTGCCGGCCTTCCTCAAGTTCCTTGAGGGCATACCTAAGCGCCATATCGTCAACAGCTACTCTCTTGATTTCAAGCTCTTCATCAAGCGCCGAGAAATCACCGACTTTATCTCCTCGATGAAAGGACCGGCTCTGGAGTGGATGCAAAAGCGACATCCTCTTGAGTCAAGCTATGCCTTTGTCTACCTGGATACCTTCCCTGCCGGCGTCAAGCTGGGCAAGAAAAAGGTTATTTCCACTCAGACCCTGTATATCCTGGGTGTTACCCTGGATGGCCGCAAGGATCTGCTTGGTGTTGTGCCTGACATGACCTCACGCACAGTATCGCTGGGCTACTGGGAAAGAATTCTCGGTCACTTAAAGGAACTGGGCTGCAATGATATCTGCTATATCGTAGCCTCTTTCAAGTGCCGCTATCTGGAGCGAGCTGCCGCCGCCATTTATCCAGGCGCTACCTTGCACTTCAACCTCATGGAAGTGCTGCAGTTTGACTCCTACTCACTGCCAGAGGACATGCGTGCTGCCTTTATGAGTGAGGCTGCAGACTTATGCGATGCCCCTGATTTCAACACTGCCCGCACCATGCTCGAGCAGATGCGTCAGCGCTGGGAACAGCATATGTCTGACGGTCAGACCGTGCTGCAGGGTAATGTTGAGGCACTGCGTATCCACACTCTGCTGCCGCTTGAAGAGCGCCGCATCTTTACCACCAATAAGATGATAGCTACGGCAGCTGCTCTGATTATGGGCCCTAAGGTCAATGACTTCTTCTCTGACAATGAGGAGATGCTGATCTACATCTTCTACCGCTATCTGCTGATAGCCAAGCGTGAGTGGATTGAGCGTCAGGACCATGCGGTCAACAACCTGTCTTTCTCGCGCATTTTCTCTGCACTGCGCCATGCTCAGGAAAAGGGCTCAAAGCTGCTTGACCGTCTGCTGACCCGTCAGCATCAGGAATTCATGCGCCGCCACTTTGGAGTATTTGGCAGTGGTCCGGTATTCAACCTCAATCCTAACCGCAAGCGTATCTCGCTGGCAGGTCAGATCGAGGCCAATACCAATCTGCTCTCAGACCGCTGGTCAGAGCATGACAATGCCGGCCTGAACACAGCACCGCGAGCCCCTGAGCAGCTGAACCAGTCTGATGACAGCTCTGACAGCGCTGAAAACTCCGAGGCCCTGTCCTCAGCGACACAGGCTCCGGCAGCCGCAACTGCACCTGCAACCTCCACATCGTCAGCAGCATCTGCAGACGCCACAGGACCGGCATCGAATGCAGCTGACCGCAAGGGCGGCAGAAAGGCTGAAAACTCCGGTTCCAGCCGCCGCAAGCACACAGGATCGGCCAGTGTTTCAGGCGGTACTGAGCTCAAAGACAGCAATTCTCCTGAGCTTACTCTCAATGACAGCCTGACTTTAAGCTCAGCCGGACTTATCAATGGCGCTCCAGGTCCTGAGCCGGCTGCAGCACCGGTATGGGCCAATGCCCTGAGCGGCTCCATGGGAGCATCAGCTCAGGCTCTGAGTTCACAGGCCGACAGCTTTAACCTTGATGCGATCAGAACCTTTGAAAACAGGGGTTTTGCCACCTTTGGCACATCTGACATGCCATCTGGTTCACCTGTTCTGTCAGGTGACGCTCAGAGCTCGCTTACTCTTGCTGAGGCAGCTGCTGATTCCTTCATCAGTATCAGCGCCTTTAACAGCTACCAGCTGGGCACAGGCTTTTTCCATGACAGCCTGTTCAGCACAGGTGCGCAGTTAAACTACACCGGCACTGAGAGCCTTGCTGGTGCCCAGGGCAGTACTCAAGCCGACCCGGCTGATGCAGGCAGGGCTGATGCCAGCCATGCTGACACCAGTACCGGCAGTGACAGCACCGCAGGCGGTGCTGACGCAGCCGGTGCTGACGCATCCGACAGCTCAGATAACGGCCATGAGAGCCACAAGGCTGCAGTACCAACAAGACTGGCCCTGGCTCTTGCTCTTGAGTCACCATTCTTCAGACAGAGTCGTATCTTCGTTAACGGTCTTGAGTATGTTCAGACCAGAGCTGCTCTTGGTGATCAGGGCGCCGCCCGTCTGCTGCAGCGTCTTTCAGACGCCCGCAGCGACATCAACGGCATGGACAGTATTGACAGAACCTTTGGCTTCAGAAGCCTGAGCCCTGAAGAGGCCCTGCACGGCATTGCCCCTGAGAGCAAGAACTCTCAGGGCAAGCACAGCCGCCGCCAGCGCCACCATAACCATGGCCACGCCAGTGAAGCATCCAGCGCAACCTCCAGTGCAGCTCCGGCAGCTGCCGGCAATGCAGCAGCCAGCAGCGCTGCCGCCAGCAACGCTGCTGCACCATCAGTTTCAGTGCGCGACGACAGGTCAATGGCTGCAGTGCTGGGCAATGCTCCTTCGATAAGCCTTAACCTGCCTGGCCTGCCAGCATCGCCTCTGGCTGCTGAGTCTGCCCTGTCAGGCACAGCCTCAGCTGTCCTCAGCTCCACTGGAGTTGGGTCACCAGCAGAGCAGGATGCCAGTAAGAAAGCAGACAAGGCAGCCGCACCGTCCGGAGTTCAGGCCGCTGACAGCATTACTGCTCAGACCACTGACGGCAGTGGTGCTCAGGGCGATGCCAGTAAGCAAGCAGACAAGTCAGGCGCACCTTCCATCGCTCAGGCTGCTGACGGCAGCAGTGCTCATGGCAAGGACAAAAAGCACCGACACCATGGTGCAGCCTCTGCAACTGAGGAGAGCGTGAGCGATGCCTCATATGGCCGTCGCATCAAGTACGATGACCAGAGCCTGAAAAAGTATGGTCTTGGCTACAGCTCACTGAGTCAACGCCGCTATGCTGTTGACAGCGTGGCCGGTCTTGAGGGCTTTGACCAGATTGACCCTGCAGCCGAACTCAAAGCCATGCCTGCCCAGTCCTTTACTGAGGGATTGAGCTCGAATATTGGACGGGCCAACACTGTTATGGGCATGATTCGTCCGTCCATCACTCAGGCCCTGTTAAAAGACCGCCAGCACATGAAGGAGATGGAGCGCCAGAACATCTTTGACTGCCTTGGTAAGGACTTTGATTTCACCTGCCTCGACAATGTCATTCATCAGGTAACTCCTGTTTTCAAACAGACCCTGCAGAATGCTATCAAGTGGTCTGAAGCGCAGACAGCTGAGAAAAAGCGCACCGAGCGTGAACGCAGGAAAAAGCGTGCTCATGAGCGCTATCTCAAGCGTCAGGCACTCAAGGCCCAGGCCGCAGGCAGTACCGGCACAGCGCCGGCCGCTCAAGGTGAAGCTGGAACACCGGCAGCCGGAGTACCGGCAGCTGGAGTACCGGCAGCCGGGGCAATTGCCGGCCTGTCATCCCAAAGGATGACCGGTCCGCTGTCAGGAGGATCGGCTCCGGTACTGAGCGCCGATGGTTCAGCAGGCACCAGTGGCATGGACAACAGCCTGATCGAAGCTGTTGCCCGTGACAATGAGGCCGCACTTGCTGACAGCGCTCAGCTTGGTCAGGGCATTATCAGTGCCTCTGATGATGCTTCCCTTGAACTGACCCGCCCATCTGAGGTCAAGGTGACAGTGGTAGCCCCTGAGTTCCGCAGCGAGATTGCGCAGCGCATGGCCAAGATGCCAGGCGTGCATACTCAGAAGCCTGACACCAATATCACCATCAAGAACAAGGACTGACGCCACCTGCCAGCCATGCAGGCCCAGCCCGGCCCGGCCCCTTGCCATGCCTCATGCATGCCAAGGTCCTGGACCATGCCCGGCCGCACTGGCCCAGTCCCTGCTCAAAAGATATGGCGCCCTTTAAGGGCCAAAATGCCCGTGAGCCTGACAGGCCCACGGGCATTTTCTTTTTCAGTCCAGAGCACTCCAGTGCAGGAAAAAGCTGCACTCAGGCGCGCCTGCCGCTCACTGAGCACCGAGGCAGCTGCAGCGCACCGCATAACAATCTGCGCCATCTTTCTGATACAGCTCCGCATGACAATCCCCGCAATCAGACTGAGACTGCGTCCCATGACAATCCCCGCAATCAGACTGATACAGCATCCCATGACAATCCCCGCAATCAGACTGATACAGCGTCGCATGACACCCCCCGCAATAATGCTGGGACAGCGCCCATGATTGGCCCTGCAATGCAGCCCGGTAAGGCTTCGCATGGCCACGAATCAGGCTCGCTATAACCGCATTCAAGCACAGTCAATCTCTCTATGCGACCAGGTAACAGACATCTTGCACTCAATACTTCATTTCACTTTGTCATACCAGAATATAGATATATCTAGATTCAACATCTCACCCCTTACCTTTACAGTTACTTTGCCCTTTTACCATATAAAGTTCTGAGACAAAATCATGGGCATAATCCTGTTACTTATCGCTTCCAATGCCAGATTAGTTCTATATGATATATATCTATATGATTAAGTGATTGCATTTAAGCCATAAAATTGGCCGTATTATACGAAATGGCCTTAACTGGCCCCAAATAAGGACATAATTAAAAAAATTTTTATCAATTTTTTCCCTTATTTATCACTGTCACAGGTATATCTCATAAAACTAAGGCAATTGTCGCATGCCATGCGACCAATGGTCGCGCAATTAAATTTAAGATAAATGCATAATTCCAGGTTTTTTCGGAAGCGACAGGTGACCAATGACTATACTTTTTGTTGACAGTGCGTCACCAGGCATCCAGTCTGATGTCATAGCAGTTTTATGCGAACCGTTAGCATCACAGCCTTGCCCTGCCGTGTCTGAGAAAAAAGCAGACGGCATTGATCATAGTCCCAATTCATGTCATGTTCAGACTGGAACAGTAAGCTGTCTTACTGACATGCGCAGGATTTCAACGAGTTTCATACTGATGTATGCAAGTCCTGCCATGCAAGAGCCTTTTGCCACCACTGACCAGATGGCCGATATCTATCACTCCATATTCAAAAAGACGTTAGAACTTGGATGTCGATCAGTCACCGTGCCCATTATGGTCAGGGATAATGCATCTGACGAACAGGTCGATTCTGCTCTCACTACTGCAGTAAAATGCGCTGATGCCTTTCTTGAGTCCATCGAGGGAAAGGAGCACGCACTTGATATCATTATCAATCTTGATAACTGGCGACTGTCCCGTCGCCGCTTTGAAACAGCCGTACGTACCTGCAACCGCATCTCATCTTTCAATGAGGTGCACAGTGGCATGAACCTGTCCTTTGAGTCACTGGAAAAGCGCCTTGAAGACCTGTCTCCTACATTCTATGAAACCCTGCTCAATCTTGTTGAAGAAAAGGGCATGACTCAGGTTGAGTGCTATAAGAAAGCCAACCTGGACCGGCGCTTCTTCTCCCGCCTGAAAAACCGTGATTCCTACAATCCGACCCGTAACAAGGTTCTGGAAATTGCCGTAGCCATGAACCTGACCATGACTCAGACCCGCAAGCTCCTGAGATCTGCCGGATATGAGCTCACCAGCAACAGGGTGAGTGATGTCATCATTGCCTGGCACATATCCCATGGCATTTATGACCCTGAGATCATCAACTGTGCCCTGAACGAATCCGGCCAGCCTCTGCTCAACATCTAATCCCTCCTCCGCCCGGCTCACTGCAGCCGGCTTCTCCACGCAGTTGACTGCGCCCGCTGCAGTTCCCCTCATACGTTGCATTTAACCTCATACCTGCTGTGATTTGCGCCCACTGCAGTTGACTAAACCCTCTGTATTTACCCGCATCAGCAGCAGTCAGCCGTATGCCCTTTAAACTCATTTCTCCGCCGGGATCAGTCACTTCATGGCCCGATAATCTTCGCGCATCCCCGCCTCTGCGCCTTGCGGCATCCATCAGGTACTATGCAATCTGCTCTGCGCACTGATCTGCCTTTGGTCAGTGCTGTTATCCGTCATACTCCACCGTCTTGCTCTGTGCCAGTAAAGAAGAACAGCCAGTGGTTCACAGGCGCGCATTGAATGACCTTGCCCTTCGCCCATGGCAGCGCCCGACCCTTAACGGCTCCTGCTCCTTCAAACGACCTGACCCGCGATGTGGGTTATTACTGCCAGTCATCAGGGTTGCAGATAGCGACCATGCCTGGCACTCATTAGTGTCATGGTGATTAAAATAAAGCAGAGCATCCCATGTTCCTGCTTATCCTAAGGTCATGCTCCTGCGGAAAGACTCAAGTGCCGTCCAGAACTGTCTGTGCTCGTGCCTGGCTGTCGCGTGTCATGGTATGGCCGCCCCGTACCTGGTATGGCTGTCCCGTACCAGGTATGGCTGCAGGCAGCATATGTTGTTCTGATCGGTCGCTGAAGCTTACCGGCGCGTTTGAGAGGAGATTTGAATGAACTTACAACATCCATCTCTGGCACTGAAATCTGACTTCAATGAAGTGAAGATCAGGGCCGTATGCCCAGCTAATCTCCTGCTTCCATCATGGCCTTATGCCCTGTGCAAGAGCTTTGGACAAGGCCATAATGATATCCCGCCCGGCTCCCCTGAAAGCAGCACACCTGCCAATGCAGGCTCTGACACCGATGACATGGCCAAAACAGGTACAGCAGCTCAAAGGTCCTCCACAGCCAAAGCGTATGCCATGGCAGACGCAACACACTCGGATAAAGGTGAGAAACATGAAGATTATGGTGAGAGGCAAGCAGGTTCGGACTACAGGAAAACGAATTCAGGCCAACATTACACCAGTGAGCAGCCCGATCTTATCCCGTACTCCAGTATGAGCAGTGAAATATGGCTGGAGCTGATTGAGTGTCTGGAGCATGCCCCACGTACTGTTGGACCTGTGGATTATGGCTGCAGCGGTGTGCCCCGTAAACATAGTAATGACTACTCACCGGCAAGTCAGTACATAAGAGGTAAGAGGGACTCAGACTGGTCGCTAAACGAGCTGTCACAGGAAGTCAAATGCGAAGGGCACGCCTTTAGCCGCATGCTTTTTGAGCTGATGCAAAGCCGCAATATCACTCCGAGCAGCTGCTATCGCACTGCCGATGTTGATCGCAGATATTTCTCTCGCCTCAAAAGCGCCACAGCTCATCCCTCACGCACTGTTATTATTCGCTTTGCTCTGGCACTCAGACTCAACCTTGCACAGACCAGACAGCTGCTGGCCACCGAAGGCTATACACTCTCACGCAATATCCCCGAGGACAGAGCACTGTGTTACTTCATAAGGCGCGGTATCTGGTCCCGCTTTATCATCAATGAAGCACTGTTTGCCCTTGGACTTAACACTCTCTAAAACACAAAAGCACTCAAAAGCAAACAAAATACCTGCAGACAATATGTGCTCCGGGCAACTGCCTGCAGTCATGCATGCTCGCTGACAGGCATGCAGGCTGGCAGACATGCATGCATGCAGGTTGGCAGACATGCATGCAAATGTACTTTTGTACTGACTTACTCAAGTGTGCACCTGCCGGCATGCTGGCATGCTGATTGACCTTTGCACCGACCTGATCAAGTCTTCACCTGCAGGCTATCAGATCAGAGGAGGATTAAAGGCAGAACTCAAAATAAGAAAAAGGCCGCTCACTGCACAGGTGAACGGCCTTTTTCTTTATAAAACATTTTAGTGCACAGCAATCATAACCGGCCGGCACTGCTCTGGCCTGCATGAGAGATGATTACTTTTTTTCCTTTTTCCTGCTCTCATCTATTATAGCCAGCATCTTATCAAGGCTGATATTGTTTTTCTTCATTGCTTCATAAAGGATACGGCTGTCAATTTCAGCAACCTTCTCCTTCAGGGAGGCTACTTCGGCAGCCAGCTCATCGGCACGCTTACGGAAGCGCTCTTCCTTTTCCCTGAGCACTTGAATCTTATTGACAATAGACTCTCTGGTCAAAACTCGTGGCATGATAAATCCTGGATATTTCAGCAAACACTTTACAAAATATTTTACAGATAATCTTAAGTGCACTCAACGTGACCGGCAAGCCGCTGATGCCTGACAGGTCAGGCCTGACAGCACAAGCCCGCCTGTGCCCCATGGTCACCTCCGGCCACAACATCAGCTCCGGCCACAGCCCCACTAATGGCGAGCCTGCACAATTATGCAGACTCACCTTTCCACCACGGGCTGTGGTACTGAGCTCATCAAACCTACGGGACACGGGCCTTGCAAGCAGCTGTCTGCTATACGTACAGCGCACAACCACAGACCATCAGTTCGCAGGAAAATGTGGCTGTCGGCTGGTGCCCTCTTCATGTGCCTGAAGCATACAGCCCGGTACACTGACTGGGCAGCGCACCGGACGATACCCTTGCATCAACCATGGCTGCCGCCACAGGTATGGCTCTGAGGGCGGTTTATGGCCTTGAGGTGACGGCCATATGTCCTTAACTGCATTGTTCTGCTTTTTGCTGACTGTACATGAATGCACATATTAAATACATGTTCAGGGCATGATAACAAAAAGACAATATGCATACAATCAAGCTTATAAGGAAAAAATCACTGCTATCAGCCTTTAAGGTTAAGCCAGTAAAAACATAAAACGTGCAAAACAGCCACAATGACTTGCATTAAAAGCACGTCCCTATCGCATCTTGCCCCATATTGAAAGAAAAAATGCTGACTTTTAACACACTTTGATAATAATAAATAGTTCAAAAATAAGCCCCGACATCTTGCCTGCTACCTAAACAGTACTGCATTTTACAGTGCACCTGAAAAAACCTGTGTTGCCTCAATGGCGCTAATGGCCAATGAAAAATACTGTCAATAGCCTCAAGTTGGTACTACCTGCCTTAAATCATGGGGCAGAATATGGCTCTTCGCGCCAGGCCTGCTGGAGCTCAATCCGGGCAGCTGGCGCTCCCTGGCAGCTCTCCGGGCAAAAGGAAGATTACTGGACGGATACGGGCGGACGGGCTGACGGGCTGGCTGCCGATTCCAAATACTTAAGGTCAGTAAAGGAGTATGGATATGGCCAGTTCAGGACATGGCCACCATAACCATGGCACAGCGCCCCCTAATCCGTGCAGGCAGCATGCTTCATATAAGGTCGAAGGCCCACGCAACCACAGGTCTTCAGCCATGAGCATGGCCAACCTCAGATGTTATTTCAGAACATGAGCGCATTACAGTCATGAGTGCAGGGCTGTATGCTGCTGAACGGCATGAGGCCCAAAGGCGCAGTGTATTGGACATGGCCTGACTGACATGGTGTGGTGTGACAGGCAATGGCGTGGAAGTCAGCTCATGGTCCAGGTAGTCCGTACTCCATCACTGCAGATGAATATTTCCCATCGACAATAAAAGTGACAGTCATGAACACACAAACCGCAGTCAAGTGTGCGCAGTTACGCTTAATCTGGTCAGAATGACCGCTTTTTGATCTGAAAGTGCGATGTTTGCAACTTTCCTGAAGATGTTTTATTGAAAGTCCACATGGGCTGACGTAATATCTAATGGATCGATTTTTACCGATTGCTTTTATGGACCTGTAAGTCTGCCTGTCCGTTAATCACTGCATGTCATCCGAATTTATCCCTATGTCTGCACCCAACACTAATCACTCTCAGGCACGCTCAGCAGCATCGTCTGCGGCCGCCAGCAGATCTGCTGCTGACGGCGCCCGCGCTTATGAATGTATTGTTCTTGATGAGACCATGTGCATGCCTGAGGGCACTGCCTCGACAGTGGAGAGTACTTTAAGCCCGGTCAATGCTTTCAAGGGCTGCCTGAGCTCACGCATGGATGATGGCTCTTTTATCAGAGCAGATAATGCCGAGATGCTCAGCTGCATCATAAATGCAGCCGTGATGCTGCATCTGCCGATACTGCTCATCGGCCCCTGCGCTGGCAAGATCATCTCATCGTATGCCTGCAGCTCCGGTCATAAGAGCTACACAAGCCTGATACTGGGCACTGAGTACCATGCAGGTGAAGTTCACAGGGCACTGAGCGCCGACAACAAAATTATCAGGATTCAGAATCTGTTCTCGCCGGGCTACAGCGACAGCCTGCTGACCGCTGTGCAGGAGACAGACTGCACTGTCTTTATGGACTATCCCCTGATTGAAGACATTGTGACCATGCCGCGCAGCCTGTTCAGCTTTGTCCTGCCGGTAATCACCGATCTCTTTATCAACGACCCGCTGGCCCGTACCAACAGCTACCAGTGTCAGGAAGGTGCCGACATCCGTCGTACCAGCCTGAACGTGGAACGTATTGAAGTAGGAGATGTGCTCAGTGACCTGAGCCTGAGCAACAGCGCTCTGTCTGCTCTTTCCAGTCTGGTAAGCACGGCAGCGGCCCTTTATCTCAGGGAATGCTCCCAGGTAATTGACCAGAAAACAGCCAGCCTCAATATCTTTCTGGCCGGCGCTCTCATACCTCTGGCCATATGCTGTGAGCGCCGCGACATGCTGGCTCCCTGCCTTGATGATACCCGCGTAGCCGGCAACATCAGAATTATGCTCGAACGACTGTGTTCTTATGGCTCCTGGCCCTTTGCCCATGCCGTTGCCAGCCGTGCCGACGCGGCTGCAGCCGCAGCTTCAGACGCAGCTGCCACACAGCAAGCAGCAGCGTACACGGCAGATCAATACAGTGCCGATACTGATTCACCAGACTCCAGCTGGTACGGAGCCGGCACGCCACCAGAAAGCATTACTTCACCTGAGGCCATGACCACATCTGCTGCCAGTGCCGGGGGTACCGGCTCAGCCCAATCACATACCTCCACAGCAACGCCATCAGGAGCCGGCGATTACACTGCCACCAATTATGACAGTGCCTCCGATGGGGACGATCGGGAGGCCCGGGCAGAAAAGCATGACGGCATCAGGCGGGTGCGCGGCCTTGCGGGGCTGCTTAAAAACCGCAGAAAATAAAGACCCAACAGCAGCCGACAGCGCAACTGACATCCAGCAGCTCGACTGACAGCCTGCGGCACAACTGAAAGTCGTCAGTTCAGCTTACAGCTGACAGTAAATTCCGGGCTGATATCAGGCTTAAGATTCAATACAGCTCAACGGCATACCTGATCTGCCTTAAGGGTGCCGCAGCATTTCAGACAACATCACAGGATTTCACCCATGCTCACCAGGGTACATATCTGGGACAACGAAAATGGCTACGTGCCCATTACGGCTCAGCAGGCCATGGAGCGCTATAACAGCCGCATCAGCAGCTGCAGCGGACTGCTCAGATGCTCAATCTGCGGCGAGGCTGTTACTCTGACCGTTGAGGGCAAGAAAAGAAGTCATTTCCGTCATGCTCCTGTACATGGCATGACCCCTGAGGCCGTGGAGCAGCTCTGTGAAGAGCGCAGCCGCCGTCAGGACTGTGCTGCCTCCACCTCCAATGGCATCCCGCCTCATACCCTGCCTGTGAAAATCAATCTGCGCAGCTTTGGCTTCACCTTCAGTGCCGGTTTCAATACCTTCGGCCTGCTTGAGGATCTCAGATCCCATGGCTGCGACCTCAATGACAGCTCCATTACCATTACGCCATCTGGTGAGGGCATCAACTACAGCGACAGATATGTCTTCAACCTCAGCCGCCTGAGCGACAACTGTCTTACCTGGCTTCCGGTAAGCCCTCTGCCTTTTCAAAGATGCGCTCTTACCTACAGAAATGTGCACAGTCAGCTGCGCTCCCTGTGGCCTGACCGTATTGACGGCATAGTGGACAGCGACACCGTCTTTGACTATGACAGCGGCCGCCGCATCCCTCAGGGCGCCCGTGTTTCATGGAAAAGGAAATTCATTCTTCTGTCAAACACCAGGTACCCGGAGTACATTGGCAGCCTGACCCTTAAGCCAGTCATCTTTGACCCACACCATGGTAGCTCTGATCAAATAACAGGCAAGTGGTTTGTCTATGAGATGACTGTCCAGAAGCTGGACAGTCAAGCAGGCAAATTATTCAGAAATCTTGGCCTGTGGCTGGTACAGAGCACCTCCGACGTCGAGCAGGTATGGCCGCCGCACCTGAGCATTGGCGATATCTCGGTCAACCCGTCCCGTGAGCTCTTTTTTTACAATCCTGAAAACGATTCAGTAAAGGTGATCCCTGACGGCAATCACATTGAGCAGACCGTATGCCGCAGCGGCACTCTGGTCCGTGTCAACATGATGCACCGCGCCCAGCTGTACATGGTGGGAACTTCAGGCCTCTATGGCTATCGTTTTATCAGACAGGAAAAGCAGCTGGAGCGCTCGGGCAGCCTGCCGGGACTTACCTTCCTCAACAGGTCAGCCCAGCTTGTCACTGAGACCTGTCAGAACCTGCTCGAAGGTACAGTAAATCAGCTGCGCTTTACCGCCCCTGTCAAAGGTCATGTGACCATATCAGAAGGCCGCCGCATCAGGAAAATCATCAAGTTTG
Organism: Anaerobiospirillum sp. NML120511; assembly: GCF_023050955.1. Classification (NCBI taxonomy): domain Bacteria; kingdom Pseudomonadati; phylum Pseudomonadota; class Gammaproteobacteria; order Aeromonadales; family Succinivibrionaceae; genus Anaerobiospirillum; species Anaerobiospirillum sp. NML120511. Next base: position 1,484 of record NZ_JALKIK010000018.1, on the reverse strand, counting down.
ACTCCCAAAGCGCGGTCATCATCCATGAAGACAGCATGCGCTCTGGTTGGACCCTTGAGTTTTACCTGGGCTGTGACCTGGTCCAGACCATCAACATTCTCCACAGGGAGCTCCCAAAAAACCAGCAGCTTCCCGTCCAGGACAGCCCTGACACCGCAGACACTGATGAGCAGCCTCAGACTCAGCATGACGGACTTACAGACCCGGCTGCTGCAGCTGCAGCCGCATCACAGCATCCAGAGCAGCTGTTATCAGACTGGACTGTCCTTGACAGCAAGCTGCTCTTAGAGCTGCAGGCGGCAGCAGCCTCTTATCCGGCGCCAGTACGACCTGGGCTTTTGTCAAGACGCAGCCATTCACAGCTGCGCAGCAGCCAGGCCAACAAAACCGGCCGCCGCCTGAGCCGCCAGCTGACTCATGCCCCGCAAAGCCGCGCCTGGCTTGAAAAGTTCATGGCCTCATCCGAGCTGACCTGGCCCATGATCCGGCTCATCAACAGCACCCTGCTCAGGCATCGCCCGTAACCCCGGCCGGCCATGCCGGCCCTGCGGCCCTGCCAGAACAGCCGGCCTGCAGCACAGCACCGCCTCCAGGCCGCACGCCGGCATCCGGCCTGAGCTCTCAGCTGAGCTCTGGCCTCATCCCTTACCATCGTCATTACAACCAGGCCCAAACCATCCCGTGCCACTCACTGCATAAGCCAGTCATGCCTTATGCCTGACACGCATCGTACTTATGACCAGCAGCGTGCATCGACATCCAAAGCCTGATGTAAATCGCCCATAGCAACACAACAAGGAGCCCCCAATGGAGCAATTTCTTGCAGTCTGTGATTCTGAACATGTGAACAAGGTTTGCGAAAAGCTTAAATTGTATGGTGCAGAAAATTTCAGGTTTGTTCCATCAGGCGTTGAATTTATTACGGTAAATACTCATCCTATACCTGGAAATGGAAAAATTGAACTTGGTGATAACTCCTGTGCTTATTTATATTTATTTCTTAATGAAATCAGCATCGAATCTTACGAAACAATTGAAGATGCGTTTAAACAAGACACATTTTTTCGTCATTTCTTTATTGCTTTAGCTGACCAATATAACAATGTGTGTAGATCAGCCTGCGTCCGTATAGTATGTGAAGAACGTTCTCAGTCATGGTGCGATAGCACTGCCAGTACCATAGCCAATGCATTGATCGCCATTTTTGATGAAGATGGATTTCGAGGTTATAAGTACACACAGAATGAAGATACAGCCCCTCCAGTATTCAGGCTCCATATCGAAGATAACAACATGTAGACCGACAATTTGATTAATCTTAGAAAAGATCAATCGATAAAACTATTTATTTAAATGTATGTTAAAAACTTGGAGGGATAAAATAGTGTAGTTTTTTGAGGAGGGATTCTAAGCCCGCTGTACACATGGTATCAGTGGCCAAAGAATATCGATGAGATGCCGTTTTTGTAATGAGAGTTGCCCAT